>JAGOBP010000573.1 GCA_017999195.1 Thermoflexales bacterium | reverse complement strand
CACCTACACCCTCAACCATGAACATGCCCATTCCACAACCCGTCTTGATTCAACCCGCGACAGGCGCGTTTACGCTCAATGCTGACACGCGCCTGTATGTCGATCCGCCTTCAGCCGAAATGCTGGCGATTGGCGAATATCGCGCGACTAAACTACGTGCATCTACTGGTTACGCCTTGGCGGTTTTGCCCAAACCCGATCGGATGGGTGGCAACCATATCGTGCTGTCCGTGACCGATGGTGATCTGGCTTTGGGCGCAGAGCGTTATGAACTCACGATCACGCCCGATCAAGTCACATTAAATGCGGTGCAGCCCGTCGGTCTCTTTCGCGGCGTGCAGACCATCCGACAGTTGTTGCCGCCCGACATCGAACGCGCGTCGGTGCAAGATGGGCCGTGGCAAATTCCGGCGGGCATGATCAAAGATCGACCGCGCTTTGCGTGGCGCGGCGCGATGTTGGATGTGGCGCGGCATTTCTTCAGCGTGGATGATGTGAAGCGTTACATCGATCTACTCGCCTACTACAAGTTAAATCGCTTTCACCTGCACCTCACCGACGATCAAGGCTGGCGCATCGAGATCAAGTCGTGGCCGAAATTGGCGACCTATGGCGGCACGACCGCCGTCGATGGTGCGCCCGGTGGCTATTACACGCAGGCCGAATACGCCGACCTCGTCGCGTATGCGCAGGCGCGCTATATCACCCTTGTGCCAGAGATCGATCTGCCCGGTCACACCAATGCCGCGCTCGCTTCCTATCCTGAATTAAACTGCGACGGCAAAGCACCTGTCTTGTATACAGGGATTGAAGTTGGCTTCAGTTCACTTTGCATCGATAAAGAGATCACTTATCAATTCCTGGACGATGTCATCGGCGAACTGGCTGCGTTGACGCCGGGCGCGTACCTTCACATCGGGGGCGACGAAGCGAAGTCCACGCCGCCCGATCAGTACGTGCGCTTCATCGAGCGCGTGCAGCCCATCGTGGCGAAGCACGGCAAACAAGTGATCGGCTGGGCGGAGATTGCGCGCGCGGAGTTGCTGCCCACCTCGATTGCGCAATATTGGGACGGCGACGTGATCGCGGATGCGCTGAAGCAGCACGCGCCGATCATCATGTCACCCGCGTCGAAGGCTTATCTGGATATGAAGTATGATGCCGCGACAAAATTAGGCTTGAAATGGGCGGGCTTGATCGATGTGGCGACGGCTTATACCTGGGATCCAGTGGCCTTTGCGAGTGGCGTTGCCGAGAACGACGTGCTGGGCATCGAGGCGCCGTTGTGGTCAGAGACTTTATTGACGATCAGCGACATCGAATATCTGGCTTTTCCGCGCTTGCCCGGCTATGCGGAGATTGCGTGGTCACCGCAGGCCGGTCGGGCGTGGGAGGACTATCGAGTGCGGTTGGCCGCGCACGGCGCGTACTTATCGGCGTTGGGTGTGAACTTCTATCGCGCGCCCGAAATCGATTGGCAGCCATGAGCGGACAACTTCGTAAAGACATTCGGCCTGGGTTGAAAGTCGAGATCGTTTTGAAAAAGGATCAGCGATCGGGCAAACGCACGATCGGGGTTGTGAAGGACATTCTAACGTCATCGGCGCAGCATCCGCACGGCATCAAGGTGCGCCTGGAAGATGGACAAATCGGTCGCGTGCAAGCGATACTTGATTGAGGAACCTGCATGAACCGTTTGGCACAGCGTTTAGGCATGTGGTCGGCGTTTCTGATTGCGGCGGATTTTATCTTGTATACCGTCTGCTTTGTTGCCATCTTGATGTCGCCGCCGATTTTCAAGTGGACGACGCTGGCGGATTACGTGACGTACACGACGACGCACGCTTCATTCTTCAAAGACGCGGCCATGTATTTGATGCTGTTCTTTGGCCCGTTGTTCGTGGTGTTGCTGAGTGCGCTGCATGACTGCGCGCGCGAAGAGCAGAAAATTCTCACGCGCATCAGCACGGCGTTTGGGCTAGCGTTTGCGATTCTGGTCGGCATCAATTACTTTGTGCAGTTGAGCATCGTGCGGCAGAGCGTGGTGCATGGTCAGTTGACGGGCCTGGAGCAAGTGCTGCAAGCCAACCCGATGTCGGCGATGACGGGCTTGAATATGCTGGGCTGGTCGCTGTTTCTGGGGCTGGCGTCGTTGTTCGCCGCGCCGATCTTTGCGGGCGGTCGCTTGGAGAAAGCTATCAAGGTCGCGTTGATTATCAACGGGGTGTGCTGTTTGTTGGGCGGCCTTAGCTACATTTATGAATTCTCAGTGGGCGTGTTCTTATTCATCACGTTTGGGATGGGCGGTGCGGTGACGGTGGCGACGTTGTTAATGGGCGTGTGGTTTCGACGGTTAGCCCGCTCATGACCAGACCACCGTTGACGTGCCAACTCACCGCCGATGACTTCCGCAGTTTCTATTGGCTCAAGGCGGAATTACTGGCCTTTTGTCGGGAAAAAGGTCTATCGACGAGCGGCGCAAAAACTGATCTGGCGGAGCGGATTGCGCTCTTTCTCGAGACAGGCCAACGGTTCGCGCCCGCGCAAGTTACACGCCGGGCCGCCAGTGACCCAGTGCCAGAGACACTGACGCGCACGACAATCATCGACGCGAACTGGCGCTGTGGCGAGCGATTGCGCGCATTCTTTCTGCAAGAGATCGGGCCGCACTTTCACTTCAACGGCCTGATGCGCGACTTCATCCGCCAGGGTGCAGGCCAGACGTTGGGCGCAGCCATCGACGCGTGGCAAGCCGATCAAGCCGCGCCCCATCATGAAACAAACATCGCGCCGCAGTTCGAATATAATCGATTCATGCGAGATTTCTTCAAGGCAAATCCTGGCCGGACGCGACAATACGCCATCGCCGCATGGCAAATTAGCAAGGCGCGTCGTAAATCGGACTAGGAAGAGGCACTATGCACATCGAACACCTTGCCATCTGGACTTACGACTTGGAGCGGCTGAAGTATTTTTACACCAGTTACTTTCACGCCACGGCCAGTGAAAAATACGTCAATCCTGCGCATCAGTTTGAATCGTACTTCTTGTCCTTCGATTCGGGCGCGCGTTTGGAAATCAT
>JAGOBP010000572.1 GCA_017999195.1 Thermoflexales bacterium | reverse complement strand
ATGTTATTCAGTTCCGGCGCGATTACGCGCCAGGGTCGGGTCGAAGACGGCTCGACCGTTTCGGACTTTGACGACGAAGAAATCCGCCGTCACATTTCGCTTACCACTTCGCTGTTGCCGCTCGAGTACCAGGGTTGCAAGATCAATGTGCTGGACACGCCGGGCTACACCGATTTTGCCGGTGAAGTCAAAGGCGCCGTCCGCGTGGTGGAAGCGGCTGTGATCTTCATCGACAGCGTCGCGGGCGTTGAGGTTGGCTCCGAACTGGCCTGGGCCTACTGCAACGAGCGCAGCCTGCCGCGCTTCGTGCTCATCAACAAGATGGATCGCGAAAACGCCAATTTCCAGCGGGCGTTTGACACCTTGGGCAGCACGTTCGGCGGCACGTTCGTGCCGTTACAACTCCCGATCGGCGCACACGCCAGTTTTGAAGGCGTGATCGACCTAATCACGATGAAGGCGCGCAAAGGCCCCAAAGGCGAGTTGACCGACATTCCCGCCAACTTGAAGGCCGACGCCGAAGAGGCGCGCATCAAGTTGATGGAAGCCGCTGCTGAAGGCGATGACGAGCTCATCATGAAGTATCTCGACGGCCAGGAACTCACCGTCGATGAGATCCGGCTGGGCTTGCGGCTGGCCATTCGCAAGGGCGTGTTGGTGCCCGTGTTGTGCGCCGCCGGCGCGGCCAATCTGGGCGTGAGCGCCCTGCTCGATACCCTGGTCACCTTCGTGCCTTCCCCTGCCGACGTTGCACCGGAATCCGCCAAGAACGCGACCAACCAGGCGGAGATCACTGCCGCCCCCACCTCCAGCACGCTGGGCGCGCTCGTCTTCAAGACCTCCGCCGATCCCTTCGTGGGCAAGCAAACGTTCTTCCGCGTCTTTAGCGGCACTCTAACCGCCGACTCGCGCGTCTACAATCCCAACAAGAATGCCGAAGAGCGGTTGGGGCAGTTGTACGTGATGCGCGGCAAAGAGCAAATTCCTGTCGCGGCGATCAAGGCCGGTGACATCGGCGCGGTTGCCAAATTGACGGTGACCGCCACGGGTGACACGCTGTGCGACAAAGCCCATCCGCTGACGTTCACGCCGACCACCTATCCGCGCGCCCTGGTCTCGATCGCCATCGAGCCGAAGACGGCCGCCGACTCCGCCAAGATGGGTCCCACCCTCTCACGTCTCATCGAAGAAGACCCCACGCTGCACTGGTTCAACGATCCCAGCACGCGGCAGACCGTGCTAGAGGGTCTGGGCGACAGCCACATCGACGTTGCCGTGCGCCGTGCCAAGGCCAAGTTCGGCGTTGAGTTGGTGCCCGTCCCGCGCCGGATTCCGTATCGCGAAACGGTGACCCGCTCATTCAACGCCATGCACCGCCACAAGAAGCAAACCGGCGGCTCCGGCCAGTTCGGTGAAGTACATATGCGCATCGAGCCAACCCACGGCAAGGGTTATGAATTTGCCTGGGAAGTCGTCGGCGGGTCGGTGTCTTCGTCCTACCACACCAGCATCGAAAAGGGCGTCAAATCTGTCATGGAAGGCGGCGCCATTGCCGGTTATCCCATCGTCGATGTGAAGGTCGCCATTACCGACGGCAAGGAACACGCGGTTGACTCCAAACCGATGGCCTTCGAAATCGCCGGTCGTGAAGCCTTCAAGAAGGCCATGCACGGCGCCAGCCCGGTGCTGCTGGAACCCATCATGAAAGTCGCCGTCGTCGTGCCCGAGCACAACATGGGCGACGTGCTGGGCGACATCAACACCAAGCGCGCGCGTGTGCAAGGTATGGATCAATCGGGCGGCCGCAGTGTCATCACTGCCTTCGTGCCGCTGGCTGAAATGCAGCATTATGCGGCCGACCTGCGCTCGATCACGCAGGGGCGCGGCATCTTCAGCATGGAATTCGATCACTACGAAGAAGTGCCCGCGCACGTGGCGCAGGGCATCATCGAACAAGCGCAGAAGGATCACCCCAACCTCCGGCTGGCGGATTCCGACTAAGCCTGTCCCGATCCAAACTGAACGACCTGCGAGTGCTGCTCGCAGGTCGTTTGCGTTTCGCCTCCAACCCGATTGGATTTGCGTCGTCCCCGGCGGCGTCTTGCTCACAAATCCGCGCCGAGGACGGCGCTGTGAGCAACTCCTACGGGCGACATTTCCAATTGACCCGCGTTTTGATTCCGTCTATACTAAACCCATCCCACCCACAAATGGTGATAGCTCATGTCCGACATCTACTCTGCCATCCTGCAAGCCCAACAAGCGCAGACCTCGGCCGCGCTGTGCACGGTCATTCGCGCCAGTGGTTCCGCGCCGCGCCACTCCACCTCGAAGATGCTAGTCTATGCCGACGGGCGCTTCACCGGCACCATCGGCGGCGGCGAGATGGAAAATCGCGTCATTGAATTAGCCAAACAAATCGCGCGGACGGGACAAGCCCAGGTCGTCGAATACAACCTCGTCGATCCCAAGCAAGGCGATCCCGGCGTGTGCGGCGGCACCGTCGAAATCTTCGTCGAACCGATCAATCCGCCCCCGCAAGTGATCATCGTCGGGGCGGGGCATGTGGGCCGCGCCACGGCGTATCTGGCCAAGTGGCTGGGCTTCCGCGTGATCGTGAATGATGATCGCAGCGACCTCGTTTCACCGGAGTGGATTCCCAACGCGGATGCCTATCTCACCGGCTCGCTCGTCGATCAACTCGATCAAGCGCACATCGATCCACAGACCTATCTCTTGCTGCTGACGCGCGGCGTGCAGTTCGATGTGGCGATCTTGCCGAAGTTATTGGACACCGAGGCGGCCTACATCGGCGTGATCGGCTCCAAGCGCCGCTGGGCCACGGCGCTGAAACAACTGCGCGATCTGGGCGTGCCCGCAGAAAAACTCGGTCGCATCCACGCGCCGATCGGGTTGGAGTTGAACGCGGAAACGCCGGAGGAAATCGCCGTCAGCATCATGGCGGAGATTATCATGCTGCGGAATCAAGGCACGGGCAAACCCATGAGCAATGCGCAATCAATGACCAATGAAAAATGACAAAACGCTTGACCCGTTGACTGTTCAACTATAAAACTACCCAACTACGAGACTAAG
>JAGOBP010000073.1 GCA_017999195.1 Thermoflexales bacterium | reverse complement strand
GCCGGCCATGGCTGTCTTTTTGATCATGGTTATTTTTCCCCTCTTCTGTTAATGCTGCTTATGTTGCACGCAAACGCGGGTAATTATAACCGAAAACGTTCAGTCACGGGAACACCCAAACGGGTTACGACTTTAATTCGACCAAAGTGTGGATTTGCTGCACCAGGGCGGGGGTATCGATGCTCTTCAGCATGACGCTGTCGGCGCCGGCCGCACGCGCGGCGCGCACCTCGTCGGTCTGATCGATATATGAGGGCAGCACGATGATGGCAGCATCGGGGCAGTGCGGCTTGATGGCCTGGCAGACCATCATGTTGAAATGCGTAATGCGCGAAATGCCCAGGATGATGACGTCCGGGCAGGTCAAGGCGACATCGGCCACATAATCCAGCGTGCAGTCAAACGTCCCCACCACTTCAAATTGACGATCGACGCTGAGGCGCGGTCCCAGCGAGCGGTAGACCGCCGGGTTCTCGCACATCATCGCGATGCGGATGGTGGACACAGACGCATTGGGGCGCACATTCATGGGAGACAGAATACCGCATTTCTACCCATGCGTGGCAGTGCAAAATCACCTATAGCCAGGGTGATCAATGGCATAGCTGCATGAAAAACCGTCAGAAGACTGTGAAGTGTGTAACGAAGTCAAGCGGCGAGCAGATCGGCCGCGGCCGCTTGATCGATCAGCCACGTGAGTTGACCCGCCATGAGTTGCACGCTTTGCGCCGGAAATTGATCGACATCGATGGAGTCGCGTAACAAAACCGATCGAACGGCGGCGGCCTTGTCGGTTCCGGCTACGAGGAAGATCACGTTTTTAGCATGATTAATGACGGGCGGTGTCAAGGTGATTCGATACATCTTGAGGCTTTCGACAAAGTGCCCAATTACCCAGCGCTGTTCTTCGTGAATTGCGCTAGTGCCCGGAAAAAGCGAAGCGGTATGCGCGTCTGTGCCCAAGCCCAGCAAAATCAGATCGAAGTGCGGCCACTCGACACGACCGAACATCGCGCGCAATTCAGCCGTGTAATTGCTGGCCGCTTGGGTGGGATTGATCTCGCCTTGCATGCGATGCACGTTTTGCTCGGGAATGGGCACATGATTCAGCAAGGCTTCACACGCCATGCGATAGTTGCTATCGGCATCTTCCGGTGACACGCAGCGCTCGTCGCCCCAGAAAATGTGGATGTGCGCCCAATCGAGCGGTTGATCGATCAAGCGCGCCAACATGGCCTTTGGCGTAGAACCGCCAGACAGCGCCACGGTGAATTGCTCGTTCGCCGCGATGGCCGATCGAGCGAGCGCCACAAACCGATCGGCGGCAGTTTGCGCGACGGCGGCCGCATCCGGCAGAATCAATCGATCATTCATCGGACATCCCGCACTGACTGCGCCACTTGCGCCCATCGCCTAAAAAGCGCGCGGCCTCATACGGTCCCCAGGTGCCGGGTTCGTAGAAGAACAGCGGCACGCGGCCGGTGTCCCACGCGGTGATGACGGGATCGATGGCCTGCCACGCCAGTTCGATTTCATCAGAGCGCGTGAACAACGCGGCGTCGCCCTGAATGGCGTCGAGGATCAAGCGTTCGTAGGCTTCGGGCAGCGGCGCGTGAATGTCGTCAACGTAGCGCATGTCCATGTCCACCGTCTGCCGCTTCATGCCTGCGCCGGGCACTTTGGCGTTAAAGCGCAGATGCATGCCTTCATCGGGTTGAATGCACAAGGACAACACGTTGGGCGTAAGTTGTTCGTCTGCTTCCAACGGGAAGAGCGAATGCGGCGGGCGCTTGAATTCAATGGAAATTTCCGTGGTTTTGTCGGCCAGTTGCTTGCCCGTGCGCAAGAAAAACGGCACACCCTGCCAGCGCCAGTTATCGACAAACAGTTTCATGGCCGCATAGGTGGGCGTCTTGCTCTTGGCCGCGACGCCTTTTTCGGTGCGATACCCAAGATATTGGCCCGTCATGGTGTCGGCCAGTTGAATGGGCCGCAGCGCTTGCAGAATCTTCATTTTCTCGTCGCGCAGCGCGCGCGCGTCGAAGGCGTAAGGCGGCTCCATCGCCATGAAGGTAAGCAGTTGCAGCATGTGATTTTGCAGCATGTCGCGGCCCACACCGGCCGTGTCGTAGTAACCGGCGCGCGACTCGACGCCGACCGTTTCCGCCACGGTGATTTGCACATGATCGATATAATTGCGATTCCACACCGGCTCGAAGATGGCATTGGCAAAGCGAAAGACGATGAGATTTTGGACAGTCTCTTTGCCCAGATAGTGATCGATGCGGTACACTTGATCTTCGGCGAAAACCTGATGCACCTCTTCGTTCAACGTCACCGCCGATTGGAGATCGCGCCCGAACGGTTTTTCGATGATGATACGCGCCCAGCCCGCCGGATTGTGGTTAAGGCCTGCTTCGCCCAGATGCCGGACGATGGCCGGATAGGCATCGGGCGGCGTGGCCAGGTAGAACAATCGGTTGCCCGTCGCCCCGTTGTCGAGTTGATCGATCTTGGCCGCCAGACTGGGGTAGCCTTCGGCCTGATCAAACTCCGAGCGGTGATAGTGGACCTTAGCCGCAAATTTCTCCCAGCGCGCCGGATCGAAGGGCAGGCGGCCAAATTGCTGCAAGCCGCGCTGCATCTCGGCGCGAAAAGTCTCATCGGTCCAGTCGCGGCGCGCAAAGCCGATGAGATTGAATTGCTCTGGCAGCAGCCCCTCGGCCCATAGGGTGTACAGGGCGGGCACGATTTTGCGGTGCGTTAAATCGCCGGTCGCGCCAAAAATAACGATGGTAAAGGGAGGAATGGATTTTGAGTTTGACATAGGAGAGAGTATATCCTACCGGGCAAGGTCCGGCAACCAGGGTTGACAAGCACGATACAAGTTAGTCGCAGACGGGCGGCAAACGTCACGAGACGCTCAAGCCGACATAACGACCGAGCCTACGGCGGCGTAGGCGAATCGTCAGGCGATCCTTGAAAAACAAGGGTTGACAAGCAGGGGGTTTGGCCTATACTAAAGTCACTCAGCACGGAGGTAAGTCCCTTGGACTTCACATCTGAAATTCCAGCAAAAGTGTTGACCGTGATCTAAAAGCACGATGGCCTTAACGGGCGTCGTGCTTTTTTGTTTGCCACAGTTCGCCAACTGTGTCCGCTTAAAAACACTCTCGTGTCCCCTAAGGAGGCGTCATGGATTCAGGTTTGATCAGTAAAATTGAGAAGGCTGTTCAGTACTCGCGTGAGCCGGAGCGGTTTGAGTTTCAGCAGCTCAAGGTCAACGTGCGCGGCGCGCACACCACGCATGTGGTCGAGTTTCAGCAGGGTACCTGGCATTGCGATTGCGAATTCTTTATCACCCATCATCAATGCAGCCACACCATCGCCATTGAGAAGGTGCTGGGCCAGATGCTGCCCGGCGGCATTCCCCGCATTACCCAATAATTTCCCCTAAAGCAAAATAAACGGGCGAGGTGAATCACCTCGCCCGTTGCGTTTTACCAGAGACCTGCCCGGTTTCAATAACCAGACAGGTCGTATTGTTGCTAGACGCGCGTCAGATACTCGCCGGTGCGCGTGTCGATGCGAATCGTGTCACCGTCGTTTACGAACAACGGCACCTGCACGCGATAGCCCGTCTCAACCGTCACAAGCTTGCTGGCCCCCGAAGCCGTATCGCCGCGCACGGCCACGTCGGCTTGCACGATCTTCAGGTCCACCGTCACCGGCAGTTCGATACCCAGCGCTTCGCCGTTGTAGTCTTGCACCACAACGTTCATGCCGTCTTTCAAATAATTCACGGCATCATCTAGCATCTTGGCATCCAGGGCGATCTGGTCATAGGTCGCACTATCCATGAAGTGATACAGGTCGCCATCGTGATACAGGTATTGCATGCCCAGGCTCTCGATGCGGATGTCCTGCACGCGGTCGCCCGACCCGAACGTCTTTTCAAACGTCGACCCGGATCGAATATCGCGCACCTTGGTGCGGATGGTGGCATTGCCCCGGCCCGGCTTGTTGTGCGAATATTCCAGTACGCGCAGCAACCGGCCTTCATATTCAAACGTAGTGCCCTTGCGGAGTTCATTGACGTCAATCATAGCGAAACTACTGCTCCTAACTCTTTTGAATTTTGCGGCAGGATTATACCAATGCGCGGCGATAGGGTCAACCGGCTATCTGCGGCACGTTTCCGCCCCGATGGTCACCGCGCCCAACCTCACGGCCTGATCGGCGGGCTGCGTCCCGTCGGGCAGCGTGGGCGTCAAGCGTTCGCCGTTTGCGGGATCATACGCACCCACCACTAAAGTGTAGGCTTGATCGAGCGGCAAGGTACTCAGATCAATCGAATGGACATCTTCAACTTGATCGCCTTTTTGAAATTTCCAGAAGGGATACAAGCCCATCATGGGCGGGCTATCGTGTTGTGCGGCCAATGTACCATCAGGCTTGAGCAGTTGCACAAAGACGTGCCAATCACCTTCACGCAGGGCACGCCAGTTCAAACGCACTTGCAAGCGTTGGGCGCAGATCGACCAATTGCTTTTTTGCAAGACCACCACGTCACCAAAAATCATCGCATTCGGCGATGCGCCCCCACTTGAGTTGGTTACGCGCCCCGCTTCGATCAGATCGATCTTATCCACCGCATAGGTGGTGAAGTACACTCGATCGGCTTGTCGCACTTGCGGCGCTAATTCATCCCAACCCAGTGCGGGGCCGTAAACGCCATAATAATAAAGTTGCGGCGTTGAGAGACTGTTAAACTCAACGGCCACCGCTTGCGAAGGCCGATTCAAATTAGTAGAGACAAAATCAGCCATGGTGCTGTAACTGGGCATAAACAGCGCGCCCTCATGCCCGATGGGATACCAGAAATCCGGCGTGCTGATCCACGCGGGCAGATTAACATACAGCAACTTCGCATCCGTGGGCGATTGTGCCGCCACATCGAGCGCGACATTGAGCGGAGCGGCATTCAAGTTGTGCAAGTCCATGCGTTGTCGAATGAAGATGAACGATGGCGCAAGCACGAGCAAAACGCAAGCAATTGTCAGTGCGCGCCGCAACCCGATCGGCGTGATGACGCCCGCCGCGCGCTCGATCGCCAACGCCCACAGCCACGCCGCGCCGATCGAGGCTAAATACAGCACGCGCGGCGCGTTGATGAAATAATCGTGCGAGAGAATCAACACGGGCGGCGTCAGGCACACCACGAACCAGCCCGCGCCAAAGAGGTAGTGTTTGAAGCGCTTCGTCAGCGCAAATAAGATGGCCAGCACCAACAGACTCGGCACGGCGATGATCAACACGGCGAGTTGATCGGTCAAGCCCGTAACCATCAACACGCGACCCAATGGTTGCAACGGAAACGTCAGCCCTTGCAACGCATAGATCGCGTTTTGAATGATCGTTTCGACGCTGCGCAAGCCAAAGCCGTTACTCGTCTCGTGCGGGCGCGATTGATACCACACGAAGTACAGCGCGGCCATCACACCAAAGACCGCCACCCACCGCCACCGCCGAATGAATTCGGCGGCTGATAGCGAAGAAAGCGCGTTAAAACGGGCTCGTTGAGCGGCAACAGGCTGAAGCCTGTTGCCGTTTTCAGCTGGCGAGTTCACTCGCGGGCGCAGCCATTCCACCAGCACAATTAACCCTGCGAGCAATAGGCTGCCCTCATTACTGCCAAAGGCCAGCAGGCCGCAAATCAGCGCCGCAATGATCCAACGTCGTCGGCCACTCGTGCGGAAGGCATCATACGCCAACACCGTCAACAACATGAACAGCGCCACCATCGGATGAGTAAACGAGGCGGGCAACGTCACCACTTGATAAGAGAACGGAAACAGCGCGAAGATCAAGCCCGCCGTGATAGCGGGCCACCAACGCTCGGAGTGTGTCAGTCGTTTGATCAACAGCACAACGAGCACAGCATCGATGGCGTGCACGAGCAAACTCAACGCGTGATAACCCACGACCGTATCGACGCCCGTGAGTGTCTCGTAGAGTTTCCACAGGAAAAATTGCAAAGGCCGATAATATGGCCGCCCAGTCGCGTCGATGAAAATCGAGAGGAGCGTCTGCCCACGCAGCCACACATAGTGCGTCATGTCGTCGAAGAAGAACGGCAAGCGTAAAGCATCGCCGTAGGCCAGCAGTGTGGCCGCGGACATCAGTAGTGTAGCGAGAAATAGCGGCTTGCGAATTAGACGAGGCATTTCAGGCTGTGTCATGTAAGGCGAGTTGATAACTCGCCCTACGGGTTGATCGTCGCGATAATCACCGCGTCATCCGGCAAGCGATTGCCGTTGGCCTCAAACGCCTCAAGGCGTTGACCTGTGCCGCGATCATACACGCCCACACCCACGCGATACGGGCTGGCGGGCGCATCCTTCGGCCAATCCAATGTGTGTCGATCTTGCAGTGTTTGTCCATCAGGCCAATTGCCAAACGGCGACATTCCCAACAAGGGATACCCATCCGATTGAGTCACGAGCGAACCATCGGGCGCATAGACATGCACAAAAACCGACAGGTCTTGATTGGGCGTTTGCGTGATGCGCCAATTCAACGTCACAGCGATCACTTGGGCGTTGCTTTCGACTTGCGCTGGGCCTAATTCCAGTTGCGGTCCCAATCGCGCCATGATTTCGCCCGGCTCAACGTTCGTCACACGACCGGCTGACAACAAGCGAATGCGATCGGCTTCATAGCGCGCGAGATAGACTTCGCCCGATTGCTTCAGCTGATCGATCAGACCAGCCCAATCCAGTTTCGGGCCGTACAAACCGAAGTAGTAGGGCACTTCATTGCTGAGACTGGTGAAACTGATCGCGTTTGAAAATCGATCGCGGCCATTGTAGGCGAAGATCACGTCGTTGATGCCCGCATAGCCGGTAATGAACTGCACGCCGTGATTGCCCAAAGCATACGCGTGTTCGATAGGCGACAACCACGAAGGCAGGTTCACAAACAGCAAGGGATCACCGTCAGGCTGCAACCGAGCGGCACGCGCCAATTCGTGCACCGGCTCTGCTGCGAGGTGATACAGATGTGTCTCAGCTTGCACGAAGGCCACGTTTTGCCCTAAAACAAGGGCAATTGCGATCAAGGTGATGACCACCCGCACCAGCTGCCCGCGCCCCGCCGCCATCGCTTCCGCCACGAACGCGCCCCACACGATCACGCTGCCCACAATCGCGGGATAGAGCAAACGCGGCGAATTGATCACGTAATCGAAATCGGTGGTCAGTAGCGACGGCACGATCAACAAGGTAAACCACGCCAGGCCAGCCAGCGTCAGCAGCGTGCGCTTGCGTCGAATGAGCAGCGCGCCCATTGGCACGAGCGTGATGGCCGCAATCAACCGCACCGCATTCAGATCATTCAAGCCGAACTGCCCCACCAACGGCGTTGCCAGCGGCGCGGTCGGATAGATCAAGCCTTGCAAAAAGTACGTGCTCTTTTGCAGCAGCCCTTCCACATCGAAGGGCTTCATGCCTTTGGCATAATCAAACTTGGGCACGATCTGCCAGATGATGAAGAAGATCACGTTGATGCCGATACCGACGATCGGGCCGACGAACCATAGGCGTTTCGAGCGTTTCTCCAACCACCATAGAATTTCCAGCCCAAACAAAATCGCGCCCGACATCAGCCCCCATTCAATCTCGGCGGGCGCGAGGAAACACAATAACCACGTGAGTAAGAGCCACTTGATCGAGCCACGGGTGCGAGCGCGCCAGTAACTCAACGCGGCTAATAGTAGCAGCAGTGTGCCTAATGGATAGAAAAAGACATTGATCCAGATGACGGCTTGATAGGCCAGCGGAAACGCCGCAAACATGACCGCTGCGATCCCGGCGGTGATGTAACGGCGTTTGGTGTGATCAAGCCGCAGTGCCAGCAGCGCGACCAGCGCCGCGTTGAGCACGTGCATCAGAATGTTTTGCAGACGTAGCACAGCGGGCATGTTGCCGCCCAAAATCACAAACCACACCTTCAACAACGATTCGCCTAAGGGCCGATAGGTCGGCAAATTCTCGGCCGTCAGCCACGGATCGATCACGCTGCGTGTAGACAACCAACGCGCGTGGATCACATCGTCCTGAAAGAAGGGCAGACTCAGCGTGTTGAGGTACAACACAAACGTCAGCACTAAGGCCAGCGCCAGTCCTAAGAACAACGGCCAGCGCGGCGCGGCTTCATGGCTAACGGGCTTGAGTAACGGCGGGGTGAGAATTCGGCGCAGCATAGACCTATCCACGAAGAACACGAAGAATCGCTAAACCAGCCCTTCGTGCTCTTCGTGTCCTTCGTGGATTATCCGGTTGTTTTCATCCAGGCCGCAGCGGCCTTGGCGAGATCAGCATACGGGCCACGGCGGATGGTGCAGTCGGGCAGCGATTGCAAGAAGGTCTGCCCGTATTGTTTGGTGAGCAAGCGCTTATCGAAAACGGCTACAATGCCGCGATCGGTCTTGCTGCGAATCAAACGACCAAAGCCCTGCCGGAATTTCAGAATCGCATCCGGCACCGAGTATTCCATGAACGGTTGCTCGAAGGTTTCAGAGCGCGCGGCAAAGATCGGATCAGTCGGCACGGCAAAGGGCAAACGCGCCAGCGCAAGACAGGACAGTGCGTCGCCAGGCACGTCGACGCCTTCCCAGAACGATCGGGTTCCGAGCAAGACCGCTCGATCTGCGTTCTTGAAATTCTCCATCAACTGTCGCCGCGATGAACCATCGCCTTGTTCATACACCAGAATATCAGCTTGATTCAGCGCGCGCGTGATGCCTTTGGATGTAGCCTTCAGCGACGCATACGACGTGAACAGCACCATCGTGCGGCCGCCCATCGCCGTGGTCAAGGCGATTAAACCTTGATCGAGGACTTGTTGAAAACCCGTCTGCCCCGGCTCGGGAATGTCCGTGACGAGGTACACCAACGTCGAGGCTTTGTAATCGAAGGGCGAACCCACCGATAATTCGTCAACATCCTCGGCGGCCAAGCGACTGCGCACGAAGCCAAAGTTTGTGCCAGTGCGCAATGTGGCTGAGGTCAACACCACCGACTTCTTGGTATTCCACAAATGCTTTTGAATCAGCGGGCCAACATGCAATGGCGCAGAGTTCAGGCTGAGTGACGTGCGTTCGCCGCGCCCGCCCGGTGTCTGCTCCAACTCCAGCCAATACACGTCTGTAGTCGTGGGCTTCGAGATGATGGCACTGAGGTTCGCGCGGGCCTCATCGAACGATCGGGCGTAGGCTGTCACGCGCGCGAGAATTTCCTCGTAATCGGGAATCTCGTATTCATCCAGTTCGCGCAAAATCGAAGCGAGTTTCGCCAGACCTTCAGACACCGCATACAACGGCGCACTCAGATCGTCCCACGCAATCTCGATGTTGCTCCACGCGGGCTGCGTGCGCAGGCCCGGCAAGATACGCAGGCGCTGCGTGTAATCGGTCTTGTTTTCCACATGCTCGCGCGCAAACTCGATCAGATGCTCGAACAAGTCATCGGCGTTGAGCAAAGACCGCTCGACGCCTTCGGCCACTTTTTGCGCGATAGCCTGCGGCTTCGCGAACACGCTGTCCGGCACCACCGATCGAATCCGCCCGACGACATCGGCCAGCATGCCGTCCGTCTTGTTGCGATCGAGCCGGCCCACATCTTGCAGCAGGCGGCGCAACTGCGTGCGGCTCATGTTAAAACTGAGTTGCTGCGTCGTCGCATCCTCTAAGTGATGCGCTTCGTCGATGATCAGATAATCGTATTCAGGCAAAGCGCGATTCGCAACCGCGACATCCGCTAACAACAACGCGTGATTGACGATCAACACGTGCGCTGATTCGGCAGCCTGCCGCGCGCGATGGAAGAAACAATCGGTTGAAGCGCAGCGTTCGGTCGTGCACGCTTCATTATCAGCGCTGAGGCGCGTCCACGCGGCGCGTTCGGCCGCATTCGGGATGAACAGTTCATCGCCATCACCGCTGACGGTGGTCGGCAACCACAACAAAACTTTCGCCAGCACACGCATTTCATCGGTCGTGGTCGGGCCGATACGACGCAGTTGTTGCAGTCGCGTTTGGCACAGATAATGCGAGCGGCCTTTCATCACCGCGCCGCGAAATTCAAAGGGCAAAATCTTCTGCAAATCAGGCAAATCTTTGGCGGCCAACTGCTCTTGCAAGTTGATGGTATTGGTAGATATCACTACGCGTTGACCGTTCTTCACCGCCCAATGAATCGCGGGCAGCAGATAAGCGATCGATTTGCCGGTGCCGGTACCCGCTTCCACCATGAGATGCTGACCATTGTTGAAGGCATTCGCCACGGCGCGCAGCATTTTCACTTGTTGGGCACGATGTTCGAAATGTGGGAAAGTCTGTTGGAATGCGCCGTCGGTTTCCAACAAGGCCGCGATCGTATCGATCTCGATCGGGCCGGGGGTTTCCGTCGGGCGGAGTGACTTCGCAGCGGACCTGGGTTGAAAGATCGGCGCTTGCCCCTGGGGCGCTAAGCCCTTAGCTTTGAGTTGCGCACCAATGCTGCCCGCCGTGAATGATCCACGCGCGGCCGCTTTCAGCGCATCTTCAAAAAAGATGCTGGGCGCCCAATTGAGTTTCTGCGCGTGCTTGACGATCTCTTCCAGCACTTTGACGGGAATATCGCAAGCGCGCTCAAACATCTTCATATACAGGGCGTGCGCAACGCGCGCATCATCGAGAGCGCGATGCGTGGCGGGCAGATCGATACCGACGGTGCGCGCCAGCGAGCCGAGGCTGTAGCGTTCGGCGTGCGGGATCAGCATCCCGGCCAGTTCAAACGTATCCACACCGAGGTTGTCTAGCAACACGCGTTGCCGCTGCACAAAACCGAGATCAAAGCCCACGTTATGCGCGATCACGGGCAAGTCGCGCACAAACGACACCAGGCGTGGCAAGATGCTGAAAATCGACGGGGCATTGTTGACATCCCGATCGGTGATGCCGGTGAGATCGGTGATCTTGGGCGGAATGGCGCGGCCGGGATTGACGAACGTCGAAAACGTATCGAGGACTTCATCCCCCCGAAACTTAACCGCGCCGATTTCGATAATCGCATCGCGGGCCGGATCGAGGCCGGTGGTTTCGAGGTCAAGCGAGACAATAATTCGTGACACAGGGTATCCGATCTAGACGCTCCTTGGAGCGCGCGGCGATTATACCATAGGCGTCCGGGGTCTGGCGCGCATTTTGTTTGACTAACACTTTTTCCTGTGGTATATTGTCCGCGACCTGTGGAACACGCTATTATTTATAAGGAGCTGCTGCATGCCCAAGTCACGCACCGAACAGATGGTAGATCGCTTGCGAGATTTACAGGCGGGTACGCCGGATGTGGAAGCCTCGGCGGTTGTGTCGGTCGACGGCTTGATCATGGC
>JAGOBP010000571.1 GCA_017999195.1 Thermoflexales bacterium | reverse complement strand
GCTCGATCGGGCGCAGCGGGATCGCATCAGTGAGATCGCGTCGCGCATGACGTATATCGAATTGTCGGCGGACAACACGTTCTACGAAGCGTTTACGTCGGCGCTGTTTCTGCCGCACACGGATTTAGCGAAATTCCCGTCAGTTGAAGCAACACTCTCTAAAACGTAATGCGTACTGCGTACTCCGTAGTTACGCAGTACGCAGCACGCACCACGCAACACGCACAGGAGCTAAGCATGTATATCATCGGCGAAAACATTCACATCATTTCCGAGAAGGTGAAAGAGGCGCTGAAGGCGCGCGACGCGAAGTTCTTCCAGGACCTCGCGGTGAAGCAAGTGGAAGCGGGCGCGCAGGCGCTGGACATCAACCTGGGTCCGCGCAAGAGCGACTGGCAAGAGGTCTTCCCGTGGATGGTCGACACGGTGCAGGCCGTGGTCGATGTGCCGCTCAGTTTCGACAGCACCAATCTGGCGGGCATCGAAGCGGGCTTGAAGCGCATCACCAAAGCCCAGCCGATCATCAACTCGACGTCGGCGGAACCGGAGCGACTGGAGAAGGTGCCACTGGTCGCGAAGCAGTACAACTCCAAACTCATCGCGCTGACGATGGGCAAGAGCGGCATCCCGATCGCGTCCGACGAGCGCGTCAACATCGCGATCGAGTCGTTGATCCCCCGCATGGTCGAGATCGATTTTCCGATGCAAGACCTGATCATCGATCCGTTGGTGTTGACGGTGAGCGGCTGCCAGCAGTATTGCCCACATTTGCTGGAAGCGGTGCGCACGCTGCCCGTGGCTTGGGATCCGTCCCCCGCGATTTCGGTCGGGTTGTCGAATGTGTCCAACGCCGTGCCGAATGAGCATCGCCCCTTGATCAATCGCGTGTATTTGGCGATGTTGATGGGCGTCGGCTTAAACATGATGATCGCCAATCCGATGGACAAAGAGCAGAACGAAGTCATCCGCGTGATCGAGACGCGCGACGCCAGCACGCCGGTGGGCGGCCTGTACTTGAAGATCGCCGATCGCATCGCCGCGATGGAAGAGCCGCAGATTGAAGATGCGGACATGACCGATCCCGAGCAGGCGGCGATCTGGAAGACAGTGCAGATTTTGCTGAACAAGGTCATCTACGCCGAAGGCTATCTGAACCAGTAATGAATACGCCTTTTCCGAAGCGGACGTATCGCAATGTGGGGCAGGTGTGGGCGGATGTGAAGTACGTCATGCAGCGCCGTGCTTTGATCCGCAGCACCATGCGCGGCGGGCTGTCGCCGCAATTTCGCGAGCGGCTGATGCTGGCCGTGACGGCGGTAAATGAGTGCCGCTATTGCGCCCACTTCCATTTGAAGGTGGCGGACTCGATCGGCTTGAGTGAGGCCGAAGCGCGTTCGCTGCTGGATCGGCGGGTGGATCATTGTCCGCCGGAAGAAGTGACCGCGTTGTTGTACGCTCAGCATTGGGCCGAACACGACGCCCAGCCCGCGCCGGACATGCGCGACCGCTTGATCGAAACGTACGGGCCAGCTCAGGCCGATCGGATGGAGCTGGTTCTGCGGTTGATTCGCATGGGGAATCTATCCGGCAACAGCGTGGATGCGGTGTTGTATCGATTATCTTTTGGCCGAATCGGCCATCAACCTCAGAAAGGATTGACATCA
Source organism: Thermoflexales bacterium (assembly GCA_017999195.1). Classification (GTDB taxonomy): domain Bacteria; phylum Chloroflexota; class Anaerolineae; order Fen-1058; family Fen-1058; genus JAGOBP01. The sequence continues at coordinate 1,435 of JAGOBP010000571.1, read as the reverse complement.
TGACGACAGTGCGTGAACTGCTGAAAGAGCGGACCGACAAGAGCGTGTGGTCGTTGACGCCCGATATGACGGTGCTGGCGGCGCTGAAAGCAATGGCCGAGCATAATGTGGGCGCGATGCCGGTGCTGGATGGCGAGTGCCTGGTGGGCGTGTATTCCGAGCGCGACTATGCGCGTAATGTGGTCGTGAAGGGCGCGTACACTAACGACACCCTGTTGAGCGAGGCCATGGTCCACGATGTGGTGACGGTCACTCAGGACGAGACGCTGGAAGACTGCATGCGCCTGATGGGCGAGAAGCACATCCGCCACTTGCCTGTCGTCGAGGATTGCAGATTAGTCGGGCATTTCTCGATCCGCGATCTGATGCAGTGGTTTATCGATCAGCAGAAGCACAAGATCGATCACTTGCAAAACTACATCGAGGGTTCCGGTTACGGCCGATAACCCTCACCCCCGCGCTTGCGCGCGCCCTCTCCTGACATCGCATCCTGAGCGGAGCGAAGCGAAGTCGAAGGACGATGTCAGGAGAGGGGAGAATAAAATCGGTGACATTTAGCACTGATTGTGCTGAGTGGCCTAGGCTTATACTGATTTCAGACTTTTTTACTGGGAGGACGCTATGCCCCTGTTTACACCCGCCCGCCGTTGGCAACCGCCGTACTATGGCTTCAAACGCGAGAAGGCCAGCCGCCGCGCCCTGGCCGCGACCGAGCGCGTGATCAAAGGCGCGCTGTTTGGCTGCCGGATGTGCGGCAACTGCCTCTTACAAGAGACGGCTTTCATTTGCTCGATGGAGTGTCCCAAGGGCGCGCGCAACGGCCCGTGCGGCGGCTCGACCGAGGAACGCTGCTACGTCGATCCGACGCGGCCGTGCATATGGTACAAGATTTATGAACGCTCGGAGAAGATGGGCCGTTCCGAGAAATTGCTGGAAGTGCTGCCGCCGCTCGATTGGGACAAGGTGGGCACGGAAACGTGGGGCGACGTCTGGAACCAGATCGACAAGGTGGGCGTGAAGAAGTTCTTCGGCGGCCTGATGTCGAAGGAAAAACGCACTGAAACGTGGGAGGCTGTCTTCGAGCCGGTGCGCCAACCCGATTGGTGGCAAGGCGACGCGAAGTACCACGCGCCCGCATACACCGAGCCGATTTCGGAACTCGAGAAGGCGCTGAAGGCCGGTCGGTTTGTGGTGACGGCCGAAGTCGCGCCACCGTTGACATCGGCGACGAAGAAACTCACGTCGAATATCCAGATGATTAAGCCGTATGTCACCTCGATCAATTTTACGGACAGCCCGTCGGCCACGGCGCGCATGTCCAGTTGGGCGTGCAGCGTGATGGCGCTGCAGAGCGGCGCGGAGCCGGTGATGCAGATCGCGGCGCGTGACCGCACCCGCGTGGGCCTGCAATCGGAAGTGCTGGGCGCGACGGCAT
>JAGOBP010000570.1 GCA_017999195.1 Thermoflexales bacterium | reverse complement strand
CATTACGCGCGATCCGGTGACCAACGTGCGCAACGTGGGCATGTATCGCCTGCAAGTCACAGACGATCAGACCTTGATGATGCACTGGCAGCGGCACAAGGGCGGCGCGGAACATCAGCGCGTGGCGCAGGACGCACAGAAGCCGCGCATCCCGTGCGCGATCGTCCTCGGCGGCGATCCGGCCTCGATGTGGTGTTCGTCCGCGCCGCTGCCGCCCAACATCGACGAGTATTTGCTGGCCGGATATTTGCGCGGCAAGCCGGTTGAATTTGTGAAGTGCGTCAGTCAACCCATCGAAGCACCCGCGAATGCAGAGATCGTGATCGAAGGTTACGTCGATCCGAACGAGCACGATGTCGAAGGGCCATTCGGCGATCACACCGGGTTTTACACGCCCGCCGATCGATTCCCCATCTTTCACGTCACGGCGATTACGCATCGCGCCGACGCGATCTATCCCACGACAGTGGTGGGCAAGCCGCCGATGGAAGACTATTGGATGGGCAAAGCGACGGAACGCCTGTTTTTGCCGTTGCTGCGCCTGTTCCTGGGTGAGGTCGTCGATTACAATATGCCCGCTGAAGGCGTGTTTCATAACTTGATCATCGTCTCGATCAAGAAACGCTTCCCCGGCCATCCGCAAAAAGTGATGTTCGGCGTCTGGGGCCTAGGCTTGATGATGTTGACCAAAGCCATCGTCGTGGTGGATGAGAACGTGAACGTGCATGATCTACAAGAAGTGGCGTGGCGCGTCTTGGGCAACGTCGATTGGAAACGCGACATCACGCTGGTTGAAGGCGCGGTCGATCAACTCGATCACTCGTCGGTGCGCGATTCATTCGGCGGCAAGATCGGCATTGATGCGACGGCGAAAGGGCCAATGGACGGTCATCCGCGCGGCTGGCCCACGGAGATCGAGATGGCTCCGGCCATCAAGGCGCTGGTCGATCGACGCTGGAAAGAATACGGGCTGTAATCAACCTCGGATTACACGGATGTCACTGAAGAAGCAAAACATCTGTGTAATCCGTGAAATCCGTGGTTTATGATGAAACGATTGATCGTTGGAATCAGCGGCGCATCGGGCGTCATTTACGGTATTCGCTTGTTGCAAGTCTTGCAACAGGGCGGCGAGATTGAGACGCACCTGGTGATGAGCGCCGCGGCCAAAGCGACCATCGCGCAAGAGACCGACTGGAAGATCAGCGACGTGGAGAAGTTAGCGAACGTCGTGCATAATCCCAACGACATCGGCGCGAGTATTGCGTCGGGGTCATTCGTGACGCTGGGCATGGTCATCGTGCCGTGCTCGATCAAGACGTTGTCGGCGGTAGCCAATTCGTTTTCAGCCGACTTGATGTCGCGCGCGGCGGATGTGTGCCTGAAGGAAGGCCGCCCGCTGATTTTGTGCGTGCGCGAGACGCCCTTCCATCTGGGTCACTTGCGCCTGATGACGCAGGCCGCCGAAAGCGGCGCAACGATTTTGCCGCCGATTCCGGCCTTTTATGGCAAGCCGCAAACGGTGGACGATCTTATCGATGGAACGATTGGCCGGATTTTGCTGCGACTGGGCATTGATAATGAGTTGTATACGAAGTGGAAAGGAATGCGTAATGCGTAATACGTACTGCGTGAAAACTGGTTACGTAGTACGGATTACGCATTAGCCAACATGAAACAAGTTAAAGCCTTTCTCGACCTCATCAAATTCGAGCATACCATCTTCGCGCTGCCGTTTGCCTATCTGGGCATGGTGCTGGCCGCGAAGGGTTTGCCCACGTTCCATCAGTTCTTCTGGATCACGGTGGCGATGGCCTCGGCGCGCACGCTGGCGATGAGTTTCAATCGCTTCGCCGATCGCCACATCGACGCGCGCAATCCGCGCACGGCCAGCAGGCCGATCCAGACAGGCAAGATCAGTTTGCGCACCGTCATTGTTGGCATCATCGTGTCAGTGATCGTGCTGGCCTTTGCGGCGGCGATGTTGAATCCGTTGACGCTGCAACTGCTGCCGGGCGCGATCGTGTTTTTGCTGGGCTATGCTTACGCCAAGCGCTTCACGATTTTGTCGCACTTCATTCTGGGCTTCACGGATGGCCTCGCGCCGATCGGGGCGTGGGCCGCGGTGCGCGGATCAGTGTTCACGACGGCGGATTTGCCCGCGTGGTGTTTGTTGTTCGCGGTGACGTTCTGGATCGGCGGCTTCGATCTGATCTACGCCTGTCAGGACACCGAGTTCGATCGGGCGGAGAAATTGCACAGCATTCCCGCTCGTTTCGGCAACGCTGTGGCTCTGCGGCTCGCGCAAGTGAGCCATGTGATCACGATCGGGCTGCTGGGGGCGGTCGGGTTGGTGATGCACCTGGGAGGTGTATACTGGATCGGGCTGGCAATCGTCGCCGCGTTGTTGATCTACGAACACTCGCTGGTCAAGCCGAACGATCTATCGAAGGTGAATCTCGCGTTTTTCAATGTGAACGGTTACATCAGTATCACCATTTTCGTGGCGACGCTCGTCGCCTTGTATGTCTAGCCAAATCCAAAGGAGAAGCATGTTTCGCAAAGTTGTGTTACTCGCTGTTTTGTCGGCCTTCGCGCTGAGTGCGTGTGCGGGCGCGCCCGCGGCCGGACCCGAAGATCCCACGTTGAAGATCGCCGTGCTGCCCATCCTCGACGCGCTGCCGATGTATGCCGCCGAGATGCAGGGTTATTACGCGGCCGCCGGGATCAAGGTTGAATTTGTGCCGGTCGCGTCGGCCGCCGAGCGCGATCAAGTGATGCAGGCCGGACAAGTCGATGGCATGATCAACGATCTGACTTCGACTGTGTTGTACAACAAGGACACGCAGAAGATTGCCGTGGTGCGCTTCGCGCGCGTGGCCCTGCCCGACTCCGCGCAGTTCTCGATTCTGGCCAGCAAGGCCAGCGGCATCACCAGCGCCGATCAATTGAAGGGCGTCGAGATCGGCATTTCGCAAGGCACGGTGATTGAGTACCTGACGCAGCGCGTGCTGGAAAATGCAGGCCTGAGCACCGCTGACATCAAGACCACCAACATCCCGCAGATTCCGACGCGTTTGCAGATGCTGGCCGAAGGCCAGTTGAAGGC
>JAGOBP010000072.1 GCA_017999195.1 Thermoflexales bacterium | reverse complement strand
CTTTAATCCGCCCCTGCCCGATGAATTGCTGCCCAATGAAACGAAGTTGTTCACGCTGCAACTGGTGCCGCTGACCAACAAGCCAACGGCCAATCCGGTTGCGGGCGACCCCGGCGACACGCGCCGGGTCGATCTGTACTACACCGTCAATGGCAAAGCGGCGGGCGGCTTCAGCGTCTCGTTCGAGTTTGCGAAGTTGTATCTGCCGTTGATGTTGAAGTAACCGAGTGACAGCCTGACAAGATGACAAGATGACAAGATGATCTGACTTGAGAGATCATCTTGTCATCCCTTCAGCGGGTTAGCGTTATCAAGCACACTTTGACCCTATTAGACTTCACTCGGCAGTTAAAACTGCACCTACACGAAGCCGACCGACGTCGGCTAGTCGGCGTAGGCCGACTTCGTGCCGTTGTTGCTGCGACTTCCAGTCGCCGGAGCAGTCCTGCAACCTTAGCGAGTCATCTACAAATCAAGCAGGCCTTAAGCCAGTCCATTCCATTTCGGGAGACATCATCGTGTTCACGCGTCACAGTGGGTTTCGATTTGCGCTAATTCTCGCCCTGCTGTTCAGCATCCAGCCGATTGCGGCTGCGGCCCCCGTCGTTCACACGCCAACCACGAGCAACCTCATCGTCAACACGCTGGCCGATTCAAATTCTTTGGACAATTTTTTGAGCCTGCGCGAAGCGATTCTAGTCGCCAACGGTTCGCTGACCGGCACCTTCACCGATGCGGAAAAAGCGCAGTTGGGCGGCTGCACTTTCAGCGGCGCGACGAACAGTTGGACCATCACCGGCGGCTGCGGCGGCAGTTTCCCTGATGCGATCGCGTTTTCCGTTGTCGGCACAATCAACTTGAACAGCGCCCTGCCCGACATCAACGACACCGCCACGCTGGAGATCACCGGCCCGGCGTATGGCCTCAACTCGATCACGCTGAATGGCAGCACGTTGGGCATTGGGGTCACACTGCTAAACATTACGTCGCAGGGCAACACCCTGCAGCAGTTGAATTTTGCCAACTCGCGCGGCTTTGGCGTGCGCGTGGCCGGCAGCAGCAACGTCGTGATGATGAACCACTTTTACGGCCATGCCGATCACGCCCTGGTCCTGGACGGCGGCGGACTGAACCAGGTCGCTTTCAATCTATTCGGCCAGGCGCCGAATGCCACTCCACCTGCTGCCTGCACTGCCATCGAGCGCAACGGTGCGGCCAACATCCTGCTGTGGCACGGGACCATTCAGAACACGGTGAATAATAATTATCTGACGTGCTCGCTGGGCGACGGCCTCTTGCTGCGCGATGCCGCCACCGCCAATAATACGGTGAGCAACAACTTGATCGGCGGCATCGTGTACGCTTGGGGCAATAACGGCTCGGGCGTGTATATCAGTCACGGCAGCCATGACAACCTCATCACCTTCAACAGCATCGGGCGCAACCAGGGAACGGGTGTCACCATCGCCGGGTCCAATAACAACACCGTGCAGGAAAACGCGATCGGGTTACTGCCTTCCGGCGAGGTGATGGGCAACCAGACCAGTGGCGTGGAACTGCTGGCGGGCGCGTCCAGCAACCAAATCCTCACCAACACCATCGCCCACAACGGCGTGTATGGCGTGCAGCTGGCCGATGCCAACACGCGCTTCAACGCAGTGCGTGCCAACACCATCACCACCAACACCGTCGACGGCATCCGGCTGGAAAACGGCCCGCAATTCAACTCCATTGGCAGTCCCATTGGCGGGCCGCGCGTGCAGGGCAATGTCGTCGGCGGCAACGGCGACAACGGCCTGCGGCTGGTCGGTGAAGCCACCGCTTACAACTGGGTGCTGGGCAATACTGTGGGCCTCAATACCACTCAGACCGCAGCGCAGCCCAACAGCGGCGCGGGCCTCGTGCTGGATGGCGCAGCGTCGAATATCATCGGCATCACCGCCGCCGACGGCAACGTCATCTCGGGCAACGCGCAAGACGGCCTGGCCTTAATCGGCCTGGCGCACGACAACAGCGTGCAGGGCAACGTCATCGGCGTCGATGCCACTAATTCGCGGCTGATTCCCAACGGCTGGAACGGCGTGGCGATCATGCTGGGGGCGCACAGCAATACCATCGGCGGCGGCACCAGCAGCAACCTCAACTTAATCAACTATAGCGCGCAATACGGCGTCTACATCGCGGGCAGCGGCACCACCACCAACACCGTCGCCAACAACAACATCTTCAACAGCAGTTGGGACGGCATCACCCTTCAAGACGGGGCCAGCGGCAACACCATCGGCGGCAGCGCCTACAACCAGCGCAATTTCATCTGGAACAGCTCGGCCAGCGGTATTTACATTACCAATGCCAACGCCAATCGGGTCTTGTTCAGCGACATCTGGGACAACGCCTACTACGGCATCATCCTGGACGGGGCGGCCACGACCGGCACCTACATCTCACGCACCGCCATCTTCCAGAACGGTTATGACGGCCTCGGCGAACGCAACGGCGCGGGCTTCAACGTCTGGACGGCGATCAGCACCTTTGCCAACGACGGGCTGGGCATCGACAAACAAGCCAGCGGTGATCTGGACAACCTCATCCACGCGCCCATTGCCAGAATCACGTCCAGCAGCAACGCCGGAAGCGGCCTCACCACGCTCAACGGCACGGGACTCAATGGCACACTGGTGGAAGTGTACGGCGTGGCGCCGGATGCCAGCGGCTTTGGCGAAGGCAAGACCTATCTGGGCACGGCCATCGTCAGCGGCGGGCACTGGACGCTCAATGTCAGCAGCAGCGCGGCCAGTTGCTACACGCTGTTGGAAAATTCGCTGGGCATCGCAGCGTCCGAGTTCGGCGCGAATACCTGCCGCGTGTTGCTGCCCACCGTGGTAAAGTGACAGAACGACAACATGACCAGCTGATCCGCTTTGCGAAATCAGCTGGTCATCGTGTCACACACTCGCTCATGATCCGACGACTCGTTCTCATCGCCTTCACCCTCGCGGCCTGTGCCGCGCCCATCGCGCCTATGCCCGCATCCGCGCCCACGGTCGATGTTGATCCGATCACGCTCGTCACCTTAGGCGACAGCCTCACCGAAGGCGACAAAGATAACTCAAGCGAAGGCGGCGGGTGGCCGCGCCGCATCCGATTGATCCTCGCAACCCAACGGCCCGGCTCGCAGGTCGTCAACTTCGCGCGCGCAGGGTGGACTTCCACCGATCTGTTACGCGGCGCGAACGGCGAGCCGAACCAGATCGATCGGGCGGTAGACACCCTGCGTCGCGCCGCTGGCGCGACGGCCGCGACGATTTGGATCGGCACCAATGATTTGTTTTACCTGTACGAATTCGGCACTCCCACCGTGGCGGACGAACGCGCCGATCGCGATCGCTTCATCGCCAACCTTGATGAAACTCTGCAAAAACTGGGCGAAACCGGGGCTAAACTCTTTGTGGCTAAGATCGGTGATCCGACAACCTGGGGCGCACCGACGGGCGGCCTGTTTTACTCCACCACACCCGACGAATGGTCGCGCCTGTCCAAACAAGCCGCCGCGTACGATGCCGCGATTCAATTGCTTGTAGCCAAATACAACGCCGTAGTCGTCGATGTCCACGCCACACGCATCTTTCACACGCCCGCGCTCATGGACATCGATGGCGTGCATCCCAACGCGCGCGGCTATGATGCGCTAGCGGAATTATGGCTGAAAAATCTAACACGATGATCCCTGATCAAGAGATCATCGTGTCATCCCTTCCGGGTCAACGGCAAGTAAATCCGTAGGCCGTTGATCAACGCACTCACACTGGCATAATGCGTCACGCTGCCGCCCGTCGCTGTGATGGGAATGGTGTACACGATCGGCGGTAAACCGATCGGGTGCGCGTCTGTGATCGTTAGCGTGATCGTGATCGGCGGTGTGACGCTCGCTTGTGACAGGTGCAGCGTCACGCTGGGCGAGGCGCTGCTGGCTGTGATCGTGATCACGCTGTTAAAGGCCGCGCTTTTCTCGAAGCGCAGTTGATAGGTCGCCACATCACCCGCATCGATGGCACGCCCAATCGGGTTGGCCGACACCGTGAAGTCGCTGAGTGCCTGCCCCGAATTCACATTCACCATCAGCGATGATTCATCCACCGCTTCAAAATCGCTGCCGTACACCACATCCAACTCATGCAGCACATCGTTGTCCCAACGCTCATCGGGCGCGCCGCTGATGTACCACGACGAGCCGTTGTCTGCCAGGATCATGCCGTATTTTTTCAGGGCGCGCAGAATCACCTGGGCGTGCGGCGAAAACGAGTTGTCAATGATGAAACTGGCCTTCAAGCGAAAGCGCTGTCCCAACGGCGGATACTGCGCGCCCGTTAAATTGGAGGCCTCGTGTCGCGCCGGCCAGATATATTCGCCGCGCGTCTGCGGTGCGGTGAAGCGCAGCGCGTGATTGATCTCGCCTGCGGCCACTTCATCATAGCGCGCCAGGCCGGGCAAAATGGGCAAACCCGCCGCATCGGCGGAGGTCCACGTGTCAGGCCGCAGCGCGTTGGAGTTGAGATCAAAGATCGCGCCAGAACCCGCATACCATTGATTGCCCACTTTATGCGCGGCGTGCAGTTCGTACAAGGTGCAGTTGTCACGATCGACGAGCAGAATGTGGCGATCACCGTTGCCGTTGGGATCACCTTCGATGGGTACGTCGGGCGGAATGGGATACGGTCCTGCATCGCTTTCGCCGGGCCATTGAAAGATAACGCTGAACGTGGCCTGCGTGCCGGGGACGGTGGTGTACGGTATGCCGATCGGGAAGCCCAGCCACGTGCCCGATCCAAAATCAGCGTGGACGTGCGCGTTCAAGCCGATCGTGTCGATGTAGGCTGCCGAATTCGCATCGGGCAGCAGGTTATCGATGGGCACGTTCCAAATGTTATCGGCGGGCTGTAAGGGGCAACCGGCAATCATCGGCGGTGCGGCCTGCGGCCGGGACAGGACGATCGGGGCGAAGCATAACGCCAAAGCGATGGCGATGACACAGCGTTTAAGCATGGTTGACCTCACGTGTACAATGTGCTTTGATCATAGGCAAATTCGCACTCGATTTCAACGGTACGTTGGTCAACTGTGATGCTCCTTCCACCGACCAGAGCATTTTTCGAACACGGAGGCGACCATGTCCACGTTCAAACGCATCTCGATCACGCTGCTGTTGAGCGCGGTCGCAGTGATCACAGGGCTGATCGCGCTGCAACCCTCGACGCGGCCCGCCGCGCACGCGCAACCGATCGACGAGCCGCGCACGGCGATGATCACGCACACCGTCTATTTGCCGGTGATTCGGTACTCCACGGGCCGCCCCTGGCCGGACACGACCAACGGCATTTTCGTGTTCAATGATCAACTGGACGCGCGCTACTTGACCGAGGCGCAGTTTCAATTCGCGGCCACGCACTATGTGGGCACACAAAAAGTCCCGCGCGATCAGGCGCGGCATCTGCGGCAATACAATCCCAATTTCCTGGTGCTGCATTATCGATTGGCGCAAGCGTTGGGTCACAGCCTGCCCAATGCGTGTCAGCCCACCTCCGATTACCTGCAAATCATCGACGGGGATGAGTGGGTGCAAGAATGGCCGGGCGATGCGGTAGTGCAGGAGAGTTGGTTTTATCATTACCCCAGTTCGCGCGTGTTCAGTTGCACCGACGGCCATTATCTGATGGAGTTGAATGACGCGGGCTGGCGCGAGTGGTGGAGCACGCAAGTCATCTCGCAACTGATCAACAACGAAAACGACGCGCTCTTTGCCGATAGTTTCAGCGTGCCCAACTACTTTGGCCACTGCGCCTATCAACCCTGTTTGCCCGATATGGACGCGACCTTCGAGCAGCAGTGGGCCGCTCGGGAGTACGCTTTTACGGACTACATGCAGTCGCGCTTCGCCGGGCGCTGGAAGTGGCTGCCCAACATCGGCGCGATGATCACGTCACGCGATCCGTCCGACTACAGTCACCTCGACGGCGCGATGCTGGAAGGCTTTGCGGAATGGGGCGTCGGCAATTATTTCGACGCGGCCGATTGGGAGTTGCAACTCGATCGGGTCTTGCCGTTGATCCGCAACGACAAGATCATCATCGGGCAGACGTATCCCGATCAGACGGATGTGAATGAACGACTATTTGTGCTGGGGACATATCTGCTGATCAAGGGCACGCATACGTACCTGAACATGGATATTGCGATGGAGCCGGAATGGTTCCCCGAATACACGATCGACCTCGGCAACCCGATCGATCCGCTGCCCGTCGCGATTGATGCTTTCCTCGACGCCACGTCGCAATTGTATGTGCGGCATTACGCCAAAGGCATGGTGATCGTCAATCCGTCCGCTGACGCGCACACCATCAACTTGGGCGGCACGTATTACCGCGTGAATCCGATCGGGGGCGGGCTGGTGCCAGAAGACGGCACTGCGCCGGGGACAATCAATTACGTCGCGGTGAATTCAATCAACCTCGGCGCGAATCAAGCGGCGATAGTGTTGAACGCGCTGCCGTAAAGACGAGGCAACCGCCGGACAATCTCGCGATCATCCGGCGGCATATCACTCATCACTCGTCACTTTTCACTCATCACATCCCTTTGATCAAGCCTCCCGGCTGACAGGTGCGGCAAAAATTGGTGACGCGCTGATTGGCGCTCACTTGCGAAATGGCCGTCCCGCAGCGCGGACACGGCTGCCCCGACTTCATATGAATCGCCATGAAATCACGCGATTCGCGGTGAATGGCCTCGCCCATTTCGACACGCACCTGCTCAATCGCGTCGCGCAAGGTTGACTGCATCGCCGCATACAAGCGTTCGATCTCGTCCGCCGTCAACGCCGTGCGTTTGCGATAGGGATGAAGCTGCGCCGCCCACAAAATCTCATCGGCATAAGCGTTGCCGATGCCCGCGATGAATTCGCCGCGAATCAGCATGCCTTTGATCTCGCCGCGATACGGCTTGAGACGCTCGATAAATTGAGCGAGTGATATGTCGAACGGTTCCGGGCCAAGCGTCGCATAATCGGGCACCTGCGCTCGATCGGCGGTGAGATACAACTGCCCCATCGTTTTTTGATCGAGATAACGCAGTTCAAGATGATTGGACAACGCGCAAATCACGTGCGTTTTAGGCAGTTTTTTCTCGCGGGGCGCGGCCAGTTGCAGGCGGCCAGAAAGTTTGGGATTGAGGACCAGATAGAGCGAAGTGTGCGGCTTGGCGAGAGTGAAGATCACAAACTTGCCGCGTCGCGCCACAGCCTCGATCGTCGCGCCTGTCAACGCGACATCAAACTGGCTGGCGGTCAGATCGCGCACCACGATGGCCGCGCCGGGCTGGATCAACGTCACGGCGTCGATGGTCTGGCCGACCATGCGACGCCGTAAAACTTCACACACCACTTCCAGTTCGGGGAGTTCGGGCATGTCCCTAACGCACAACCGCGATCACTTCCGCCGCCGAATCATAGCGGCCGAACATCGGCATTACGTACACGCCCTGCACCAGTTCGCGCAATTCCTCCAACGCCTCACGCGCGATCTTGATCCCTTCCTTGCGGCCGTCGCTCGCCTGGCGCATCCGCTCCAGCGTCCACTCCGGCAAGATGATGCTGGGCAACTCGTTGTGCAGAAACTCCGCATTTCTCAACGAGGCAGGCGGCAGCACGCCGCCCATGATGGGGATCGGCACTTCGCCGAACTGATCGCGATAGCGCTGCAAGAACGATCGGACGGGCGTCACATCGAAGATCGGTTGTGATACGGCAAAATCCGCGCCCGCCAGAATCTTCTTGCGAAACGTCTTGATCTCGCGCTCCAGATCGGGCGGATAAAAATTCACGGCCACGCCGACATGAAACGTCGTCGCCGTCCCGATCGAGATGCCCGCCGAATCGGTGCCGCTGTTCAGACTGCCCTTGATCAACTTCACCAAGCCCGACGGCACGATGTCATGCTGATCGCCCGCTTCGGGATAGTCGCCCACCGACGGCGGATCACCCATCAACACCAGCAGATTTCTCACGCCCAGGGCATGTGCGGCCAGCAGATCACTTTGCACGCGCAGCAGATTACGGCCGCGCGTGGGGAAGTGCAGCACCGTCTCCAACTGCGTGTCGCGTTGAATCAAATAAGCCAGCGCCCACGCACTCATGCGCATGCGCGCCATCGGCGTGTCCGCGATGTTGACCACGTCGAAGCCCGCGTGCTTCAACTCGCGCGCGGCCTCGATGATGCGATTGGCGTTGTGCCCGCGCGGCGGATCAATTTCCACGGCGATCACAAATTTCTTGTCGGCAAACTTCTGGGCCAGCGCCGTCGGCGCGATCGGTTCGCTGGGCACGGCCTCGGCCAGCGCGCCGCCGCGCGGCACACTCACCTGCACGCGCGTCACGCTGTGCAGTTCGGCCTCATCCAGCACGGTCCGCATCGCGCGGATATGCTGGGGCGTCGTGCCGCAGCAACCGCCCACCAGCGTCGCGCCCACATTCAGAAACCGCCGCGCATAATCGCCAAAATATTCGGGCGTGGCCGGATACACCAGGCGCGGCCCCATGCGCTGCGGCCAACCGGCGTTCGGCTGAATCGACACCAGCGGCGCGCGTTCACTCGCGTGCGCGTGACGCGCCAGCGTCTGAATCACGGGCAGCAGGCGCGCCGGTCCCACGCTGCAATTCGCGCCGATCACATTGGCGCCCAGTTCAATCAACGTCCGCGCCACCAGATCGACCGCATCGCCCAACGGCGTGCAGCCGTCTTCCGTAAACGTCATCTGCGCGATGATGGGCAAATCCGGCGCGACTTCTTTTGCGGCCTTGATCGCTTGTGTGATCTCACCCAGATCACTGAACGTCTCGAACATCAGCGCATCGATCGCTTGATCGGCCAACGCGCTGATCTGCTCTTTGAACCCCTCAAACGCCTCGATCGCGCTAACGCGGCCCAACGGCGCAAGCCGCACGCCCAGCGGCCCGATCGACGCGGCGACATAGATTTTGCGGCGCGATTCATCCGCCGCCTTGCGGGCCAGTCTCACACCCGATTGGTTGATCTCGACGAGCTTGCTCTCCAACTCGTGTTCGATCAAGCGAAAACGATTCGCGCCGAAAGTATTCGTTTCGATGATCTCCGCGCCCGCTTCCACGTAGGCGCGATGCACATCCAGAATCACGTCCGGCTGCGACAGGTTCAACTCGTCGAAGCAATGCTCAAACGAGATGCCGCGCGCGTGGATCTGCGTGCCCATCGCGCCGTCGCACAAAATGGGGCCGCGTTTCAAACGATCGAGAAAGTCGGTGCTCATGTTCAATCCTATGGGACGCAGATGAACGCGGATAAACGCCGATCAAAAAATCAGCGCGAATCAGCGTCAATCAGCGTCCGATTATTCTTTCAATCTGATCACGCGGAAGTTTTCCGCAAAGGCCATGCCCTTATCTTTACCCGCATCCGCCGTGCGCTGGCGGATCATCTCTTCGAGCTGGGTCATCCCATCGAGTTGGCAATGATGTTCGCGCAAGGCCTTGATTTTCAGTTCAACGGTGTCGCTGATGTCGATCCACGTGTCCAGATTCTCGAAGGCGCGCACATACACCCCGTGAACTTCGTGCACGGGGCCTTCTTCGGGCCACAGCAATTCCATCGAGGCGCACGGGAAGATCGCATCAACTGCGGCCAGCGCGGCGGCACGATGATCGGGGTGGTTGATGCGATTCGCGCCCCAGAACACCAGATTCGGATCACCGCAGAACACCACTTCGGGCTTGTACTTGCGGATCAGATGCACCAATTCGCGGCGCAGCGTCAAGTCCGCCACAAGGCGACTGTCATCGTGCCGCAAGAATTCGATGTGCTTGACGCCCAACACATCGCACGCGTTCTTCTGCTCCACTTCGCGCAGTACGGCCAGCGTGTATTCAGTAAACGACGCATCGTGCGTGCCAACATTGCCGCTGGTGCACAACACCACCGTGATCTCGCAGCCCGCTTTGGCCCACTTCGCCAGCGTGCCGCCGCAGGAAAACTCCATATCATCGGGATGCGCAAAGATCGTCATCGCCGATTGGGGAACCCAGTCGCTATCAAACTTAGCCATCGCTCTCCATTGCTGATTGTTGATGTCTGATTACCACTCACCAATTACCGATTACCGATCACGACTCCTGCGGTTGATCGACCAGCGTCATCACGCGGAAGGTTTCCACGCGCTTGAGTTTGCCGCCGTCATCGGCTTTCACCTTCACATCAAGTTTCTTCATCCGCTTGCGGAAAGCCTTCGCTTCTTCAGTGGCCCATTTCTCGATCATCTCAGTCGGATCCCAGTCGCCTAACTGACTCTTGTGCAGCTTCAGCGCCGCGACCTTCACCTCAAGCCAGCCCGTCACATCGACGGCCACATTATCTTCGGTCGTGCCATGCACGTAAACGGCATGCACTTTATGAACGGGGCCTTCTTCCGGCCAGAACAATTCCATCTCGGCGCGCGGGAAAACGGCTTCCAACGCGGCGACGCCCGCCGCGCGGTGATCGGGATGATTGATGTAATCGCCGTAGAACCAGCCCTCCGGGCTGCCGCACAAGACCACTTCCGGTTTACGGGCGCGAATCTCACGTACCAGTTCGCGGCTCAAATCAAGCGTCGGCTGCACGGCGCAATCATCGTGGCGCAGAAACACCACCGACTTGATGCCTAACAGATTCGCCACCTCCATTTGCTCGACCTCGCGCGTCTGCGCGAGCGTTTCGCGCGTATACTTGGCATCGTGTGTGCCGACGTTGCCGCTGGTGATCAGCAACAGCGTGATCTCGCAGCCCCCTTTAGCCCACTTGGCCAGCGTCGCCCCCACGGTGAACTCGGCGTCATCAGGATGCGCGTGAATCACCAGCGCCGATTTCGGAATGTAACTACCGTTAAACTTGGACACCTCTCCCCCCTATTTCAATCCGGGCCACAAGCGAAAGCCCATTTGCTCAAAATGTCGATCGAACGTGAACGCATCGATCAGATGCTCGCGCCGCATCACGACAAAACTGGCGCAATCCACGAACGAGAATTCTTTGTCGTCATACTTCTTGAACAGCCGCCAGGCGTCGGTCCACAAATCAACATCCAGCCGAATTTGCCTGACTTGCGGTGAAGTCAACAACCATTCGCCAAACGCCACGGCCTTGCGATGGCCCAATCGTCCCAGCATCAGCGTCAAGGTTTCAGCGATGACGTAGTCAGTCACGACAAAACTGACAGGCTGATCAATTAACCTCGCAAACACTCGACTAGCAGCGGCGTGATACTTGTCACGCTCATCATAGGCAGCCAGCCAACCCGCACTGTCACCAAAGATGATCATTGGCTGCCCCGTGCAGTTTTCATGGCTCGGGGCTTGGCTTTATAAGGCGACCGTTTCTCGCGCGCTTGTTTTGTTTGGGACACCGAACCCGGTTCGCGTTTCGGCCAACCATACAGATAATGATCGTGATTGACAGACAGGTCGCCTT
>JAGOBP010000071.1 GCA_017999195.1 Thermoflexales bacterium | reverse complement strand
GCGGTTAACCCGGCCGACCGCGCCCACGAATTTCTTAAAAGCCGCCAGCACCACATTCTCTTCCACATCCAGACCCAGCGCCAAACCGTAGCGCTTGCGATCTTCGGACAGATAGCCGATGCCATGCTTCACGGCGTCATTGGGGCTGCCGATGTGGACCTTGGTGCCTTGAACGTAAATCTCGCCAGAGTCGATCGGGTCGGCGCCAAACACCGCACGCGCGACTTCCGTCCGCCCCGCCCCGACCAGGCCGCTAAAGCCCAGAATCTCGCCCTTCTTCAATTTGAAACTGACATCCCTGATCACATTGCCTCGATTAAGATGCCGCACGTCCAGCACCACTTCTTCGCTGGGATGTTCGGGGACTTCGGGCGTAGACTCAAAAATCGTGCGCCCCACCATCATGCTGATGATTTGATCGACCGGGGCGTCCTTCGTCTGAACCGTATCGATATAACGCCCGTCGCGCATCACCGTAATCCGATCGGAAATCTGCTTCAACTCTTCCAGCCGGTGCGAGATGTGGACGACGCCCACACCCTTGGCGCGCAAATCACGGATGATGCGGAAGAGTTCGTCAATTTCCGTGTCGGTCAGGGCCGCCGTCGGCTCATCCATGATCAACACTTCAGCGTTAAAGGATAGGGCTTTGGCAATCTCGACCATTTGCTGCTTGGCTACGGTTAAATCGGCCACTTTGATGCGCGGATCAAGATTCAGGTGCATCAGGGCAAACACTTGCTCGGCCTGCGTGTTGATGGCCTTGTCGTCCAGCATAAACCGCACGTTCTGACGCGGCTCGCGCCCGATGAACATGTTTTGCGCTACAGTCAGATGCGGCATCAGATTGAGTTCCTGATGGATCATGCTGATGCCCAGCAGCTGCGCGGCCCGGGGATTGTGGATTTCGACTTCTTTGCCTTTGTAGAGGATACGTCCGGCGTCTTTGGCGTAGACACCCGCCAGGACTTTCATCAGCGTGGATTTGCCCGCACCATTCTCGCCGACCAACGCATGCACCTCGCCAGAGCGCAGTTCAAAGTGGCATTGACTGAGGGCATGCACGCCAGGGAATGATTTTTCGATCCCTTCCATCTGAACGAGAGTTTCGCCCATATATCTCCCTCACGGTAGCAAACAGATCACATGGCCGACAACACAGCCTGTCGCCACGATTGACCATAGTGCTTGCAGATAATTTGGTTGGAACTTGATATTGCGGGAAAATCTTAAGCCAGATTTGAGATGGTGATGATCAACTTCTAGAAGCACAACCCGTTTGGGTCAGTCAGACCAACCGCTACCCAGTAGAAACTGCTCACTGCAACAGCCTATCACCTATTTGGGTAAATCTGTTCATTTGCCAGCCAATTTTGAGGAGGATAATTGGCTGTGATGCCATATGGTATGGTTACCATGACAACGATAACATACTAGCATAGAAAAATTTCGTTGTCAAGACCCAATTCAAAAATGTGCTATACTTTGGCGCACAACCCCCAAATTAACCAGCCAGGTGGAACATGCCCTACCTTCTCGCGCACGATCTAGGCACAACGGGTAACAAAGCCACCCTGTTTGACGATGCGGGCCGTTTGGTTGCCAGCCACCTGGCCCCCTACTCCGTGTCGTATCCACAGGCTAATTGGGCCGAACAAGACCCGATCGAGTGGTGGCAGGCCGTTTGTTCCGCCACGCGCGCCCTCATGGCTCAAGCGGGCGTCAATCCGGCCGACATCGCCGCCGTCACCTTCAGCGGGCAAATGATGGGCATCGTCCCCATCGACGCGCACGGCCAGCCACTGCGCTCGGCCATCATCTGGGCCGATCAGCGCGCCGTGGCCGAAGCTAATTTCATTGCCGAGCGATGTGGGAGCGACCTCGTTTATCAAAAGACGGGCCATCGCATCAGCCCAGCCTACCTCGCGGCCAAAATCCTCTGGGTGAAGACCCACCAACCCGATTGTTACGCGGCGACCCACCGGTTTCTGTGCGCTAAAGACTTCATCGCGTTCAAGTTGACAGACCGCGCCGTGACAGATTATTCCGACGCGTCCGGCAGCAATCTCTTCGATCTGGAATCGCGCACGTGGAGCACCGACCTGATCGATTCGATCGGGCTGGACATCGACAAACTGCCGGAGGTTCACGCTTCAACCGACATCATCGGCGAAGTGACGCATGCCGCAAGTGAAGAAACCGGCTTAAAAATAGGCACACCCGTCGTCATCGGCGGCGGCGATGGCGCATGCGCGGGCGTTGGGGCGGGCGTGGTCCAATCGGGTGACGGTTACGCCTATATTGGCTCATCTTCGTGGATCAGCTTCGCCAGCGAAACACCGATCTTCGATCCGCAGCAACGCGTCTTCACATTCCATCATCTGCATCCGCAGTTGTACGCGCCGATGGGCACGATGCAGGCGGCGGGCGGCGCGCGTGATTGGCTTATACGACAAATCGGGGACGTGGGTGAGGCCGCGATTGGCGACGTTGCGCCCGGCGCAAACGGCTTGATCTGCCTGCCCTACTTGATCGGGGAACGCAGCCCGTGGTGGAATCCGCAAGCGCGCGGCGCATTTGTGGGTCTGACGATGAATCACTCGAAAGCGGAGATGACGCGCGCCATGCTGGAGGGCGTGAGTCTCAATCTGCGTTTGATTCTGGACGCGCTCGAATCGCAAGGCACGCCCATCCCAACAATCAGGCTCATCGGCGGCGGCGCGCAGAGCGCGGTGTGGCGGCAAATGCTGGCCGATGTCTTTGCGCGGCCGGTGCAGATTCTGGACTTGATCACCGAGGCGACTTCGTGGGGCGCGGCCGTGGCGGGCGGCGTGGGAATTGGCCTATACAAAGATTGGTCCATCGCCAAAGAACAAGCCCGCGTCCAACTCACCGTCGAGCCGAACGCGGGCCGTGTGGCGCGTTACGCGGAACTACTCTCGCTATTTTCAGACACCTATCGGGCGTTAGAGCCTATCTATGCTCGACTACACTAAATTGGACACAGATTACACAGATTTCCACAGATGCTTTATCTGTGTAATCCGCGAAATCTGTGTCCGATGATGCTTCTACTTCACAGCCCGCGAAAATTCCTCGATGGCTTGATCTGACAACGGATGATTGCCCATCTCCAGCATCAGGGCCAGCGGCACCGTCACCGCATGTGCGCCCGCGATGACGGCTTGTACCACTTCGGCCGGTGATTTGAGGCTGGCCACCAGAATTTCGGTGGATGTGTCACACGCCTCCAACACCGCCCGCATCTCCGACACCAGCGCCAACCCATCGCCCTGCAAGCGCGTACTGCGATTGACGTAGGCGACAGCATACGCCACATCTGCCTGACAACTCAAGTACACCTGCCCGGCACTGTAGCAGGCCGTCATGCAGACCGTGGCGCCTTCTTTTGCAAACTTTGCGCCCAGCGTCAAATTCTCCGTCGTCATCGCAATCTTTAGCGCGATGTTCGGCCGCAGCGCCAACAAGCGTCGCGCTTCGGATTCGCGCTCCGCTACGGTCGGCGAAGTCAATTGATAAAACACCGGGCCGGGGCAAATGTCGGCCAATTCCGCGATGATGTCGAAGGGCTTGCCGTCCGCTTTCGCCATCAAGGTGGGGTTCGTCGTGATGCCGCCCACAAAACCCAGGGCCATCGCTTGCCGCGCTTCGGCGGCGACTGCTGAATCCAAGAACAAAGTCACGTCACATCTCCTATCGTTTAGTCGCGTTACACCGATTATACCCGCGTTTTCCCGCCGGAAAACAAAAGCCAGCGGAGTTTCCGCTGGCTAAGACGCCCTGAAGTGCAGAATGAATTATTTCTTCGCGGACAGGATCGGATCGATGAGGTCGACAAACGTCGCCAGATGCTGCGGTCCGATAATCGGTTGGCCGTTCACAAAAAACGAGGGAGTGCCGCGCAGGCCGCGTTCAAAACTCTCGTGCTGTTCGGCGTTGACGCGATCTCGATAGCGGCGCGAAGTCACGCAGTCGTCAAACTTCACCATGTCCAACCCAATTGCTGTGGCATAGGCTTTCAAATCAGTCGCTTCAATCGCGCCATCATGCGCGTAGACCGTATCATGGAATTCCCAAAACTTGCCCTGCTCGTGCGCGCATTGCCCGGCTTCGGCCGCTTTGGGAGACAGCAACGTGATCACAGGAAAATCGCGCCAGATGAAGCGAATCTGATCGCTGTACTTCGCGCGCAATTCCTCAAGGACGCCCTGTTTGTGCCAGGCCCAGCAAGACGGACAGCCAAAGTCGGCATACTCGATGATGGTCACGGGCGCAGTCCCCGGACCCAGCGACGGGGCCACATCGAGCGGCGCAGGATCAATCGGCGTGGGAACAGGCGCAGATGGCGTTGTGGTCGAATCAGCATTGACCGGCGCACACGCGCTCAACAGTCCGATGATCAATAATCCGATAACAACGGCCTTTTTCACGAGTGCTTCTTGCGCCGATAGAACAGGCTTTGAATTCCGATAAAGATCAGCGTGAGGACGCCGACCCCGATGCGCGTCCACCACGAACTCAGCGTACCGTTGAACTGGAGGATGGAAATAATCGTGCCTTCAATCAACACGCCAAACAGCGTGCCGATCACATTGCCCACGCCGCCCGTCAACAACGTACCGCCGATCACGACTGCGGCAATCGCGTCCAGTTCCATGCCGGGCGCATATTGGCCGTAGCCGGACAGCAGCGAAATACTCCACACGATGCCGGCCAACGCCGAGCAAAAGCCGCTGAAAGAATAGACGATGATCTTGGTGCGGCCAACCGGCAAGCCCATCAACCGTGCGGATTGTTCGTTGTTGCCGATTGCATACAGCGTGCGACCAAAGCGCGTGAAATACGCCAGATAAACCGCCACCAGCAGCAAGATGGGGGCGACCAGCGTGGGAATATACACATACGCCTTGGCAACAAATGGAATTTGAACCGGCGTCAGCGCCAGATATTTATAAACATCGTTTTCGATGGTGACCGATGTCAGGCTGATGATGTACGCCATGCCGCGCGCGAAGAAGAGGCCCATCAACGTCACGATGAACGCTTCCACTTTGAAGAAGTGAATGATGGAGCCGAGCGTGAAACCGAAGACAACGCCCATCAACAACATCAGCGGCATCACTACCGCCGGGCTGACGTTATTCTTGAGCAAGGCCGCCGAGGCCGCCGTAGTCAAGGCCAACACACCGGCCACCGACAGATCGATGCCCTTGGTCAGGATCACAAATGTCATGCCAATAGCCACGATCAACAGGCTGCCGTTGTTGATGAACAGATTGAAGAACGCTTGCGGTTTTTGCATGGCGGGATACATCTGGCCGCCTAACACGTAGGCCAGAATGAAGATCGCCATGGTGGTCAGCAACGGACCACGCTGCAACAAGAAGAGTTTAGTTCGTTGCGCCATGTCGAGGTCCTTTTCGCTCAATCAGCCGGTTCAAGATCCGGCGCGTCTGATCAGAATACAGGAGGATGACGACCAGCACCAGCACCGCGCGTCCGGCCAGCAGGGCATTCGCCGGGACGCCGATCGTGTACATGCTCAGGGTAAAGGTCCAGATGACCAGCGCCCCAATCACGCTGGCGAACAAGGAAAAACGCCCGCCCGCCATCAACGTGCCGCCCATGACCACGGCCAGGATGGCATCCAACTCATAGTTGAGGCCGTTGTTGTTGCCATCCGCGCTATGCACGTAGGAACTGAGAATCAGGCCCGCGATGGCGCCGCAAAAACCACAGAAGGTATACGCCAGCAGTTTGACATTCTTTTCATTGATGCCACTGTAGTAAGTGGATTTCGAATTGATGCCGACCGATTCGATGAACAGGCCGATCGAGGTCTTACGCACCAGCACCCACGCCAGGATGAAGACCACCGCCACGATGTAAATCGAAACGGGCAGTCCCAGGATGAAGCCGTTGCCAAACCAGAAATAGGGCGTGTAATAAATCGTCATGATTTGCCCGTTCGTAATCAACTGGGCAATGCCCCGCCCGGCCACCATCAGGATGAGGGTCGCCACCATCGGTTGGATTCTGGCTCGCGACACGAGCAGGCCGTTCCACAGGCCGCACAACGTACCCGCCGCCAGATCGGCCAGGATAATCAAGCCCAACGGCGTATTCGTCGCATCCTTCGTGAGAATGTCATTTGTGATCAGTTGATTACCCAGCGCGGGATTGATCAACACCGCGCCCATTGCGGCCGAAATGGCAATCACCGCACCCACCGATAGATCCACGCCGCCTGTCGCGATCACCAGCGTCATCCCGATCGCGACGATCATTAACGGCGCGCCGTCGTTGACCACATCGATCAGGTTGCCGTACAGGTGATTCCCGTTCACGGGATCTTCCATGATCCCGATCTTGAAAAAGCCCGGCTCAAAAATGGCGTCAAACACCAAAATCAACGCCAACGCCACCAGCGGCCAGAACAAGCGGCTGTCACGAATACGCTTCAGGAGCGGAGTCTTTTTCATAAGGTCCCTGCCATGGTATGCATGATGGTCTGATCGTCCACATCGCCCGCATATTCGGCGGCTTTCTTGTGATCACGCAGCACCACGATGCGGTGACTGATGCGCAGCACTTCTTCCAGTTCAGAGGAGATGAACGCCACCGCCATGCCTTGCTCAGCCAGTTCCAAGACCAAGCGTTGAATCTCCGCTTTCGCGCCCACATCAATACCGCGCGTTGGCTCATCCAGAATCAGCACTTGCGGACTGGTCGCCAGCCAGCGCGCCAGAATGACCTTCTGTTGGTTGCCGCCGCTCAAATTCTTCACCAATTGATCGGGCGACGGCGTGACGATGCCCAACAACTGAATGTACTTCTGCGCGATCTCATATTGCTTCGGCGTGGACAGGAATTTGAACCAGCCATAGCGCGCCTGCAAAGCCAGGATAATATTCTCGCGAATGGTTAAATCGCCGACCACGCCCTCAGCCTTACGGTCTTCGGGGCATAGGGCAATGCCGCGCTTCAGAGACTCTAGGGGCGAAAAACGCTGGACGGGGGTGCCATTAATGCTGAGCGAACCGGTATCCGGCGCATCCACGCCGAAGATCAGGTTAGCCAGTTCCGTACGACCGGAACCCAACAAGCCAGCGATGCCAACGACCTCGCCGACGTTGAGGTCGAGGTCGATCGGGTCTAGTGAGCCTTTAAGCCCCAAGCCTTGGGCTTCGATCAGGCTCTTTTTCTCACGCTGTTGTTCGCTCTTAAATTTGGCCTTGGACATCGCGTCCAGTTCAGTCAGACTGCGGCCCAACATCTTAGCGACCAATTCAATACGCGGGAGTGAAGCGGCGTCGAAGGTGCCCACCAATCGGCCGTTGCGAAGCACCGTAATCCGATCGGCGATCTGGTAGACCTGATCCAGAAAATGGGTGATGAAGACAATGCCGATGCCTTCACTTTTGAGTTTGCGCATCACTTCAAAGAGCAGGCTGGTCTCGTGGCTGTCCAGGCTGGAGGTGGGTTCATCCAAAATAAGCGCTTTAGCCGATGAAATTTCAAGCGCACGGGTGATGGCCACCATCTGCTGAATAGCCACCGAATAATCGCCCAGCGGGCGGGTCACATCCACGTCAAGGCCCAACCGCTTAATCGCCTGCTTGGCCCGATCGTTCAGCTTGCGCCAATTGATGCTGCCGAAACGCTGCGGCTCCTGGCCCAGCAGGATGTTCTCGGCCACCGAAATATTGGTGCACAGATTAATTTCCTGATACACCGTGCTGATGCCCAGTTCCTGCGAATGCTGCGGCGATCGCACTTGAACCGATTGGCCGTCGAGTTCGATCGAGCCGCGATCGGGATGTTCAACGCCCGTCAGGACTTTAATTAGGGTGGACTTGCCCGCACCATTCTCGCCCATCAAGGCGTGAATCTCGCCTTTGCGCAGGGAAAAATCAACATCCTCCAGGGCCACCACACCTGGAAAGGCTTTGGCGATGCCTTTCATGCTGATGATATCCTGAGTCTCGGCCATAAATAACCTGCCTTTTATACTGGCTGCATTCGCGGGTTGAACGCGCCGCGGCTAACGGTGAGGGTGAACGAGATTATGCGGTAATCGATTATAGCATCAGTGATAAGGGAGAGAGAAGCGGCGTTGGGTCTAACGCCGCTTCTCTTCAACGGGTTCAGTCTGCCGCGCTATTCCGGGAAAGTCTTAGCACGGCCACAGAGAGTTTAGTACTTGCGAGTCGGCAGCAATTCAGCGGCCTTGTCGGGATAGTAGACACTCTCGTCGGTGAGAACTTCCTTGACAATGGTCTCGCCATTCATCAACTTCACTGCCAGTTCCATGACCTGCGGCCCAAGCAGCGGATTGCATTCAACATCCGCCTGGATCCAACCATCGATCATGAGCTGGAAGCCGCCGCGGGTGCCGTCGATGGAGACCATCTTGAGCTCGCCCGGCTTGATGCCGGCCGCTTTGATGGCTTCCACGGCGCCGATGGCCATGTCGTCATTGTGGAAGAACACGCCTTGAATCTGGCCGGCGTACTTCTTCAGGAAGGCTTCCATCACGGGCTTGCCTTCGGCGCGGGTGAAGTTGCCAGTCTGCGAGTCGATGATCTTGATGTTGGGATTCAAAGCTTCGCGGAACCCCTTGGCACGGCCAACGGCTGCACCGGAACCCGTGGTGCCTGACAGTTCAAGGATATTGCCGCCATTGGGCAGCATCTTGTTGAACTCTTCCGCCGAGCGCTTGCCTTCGATCACCATGTCGGAGCCGATGTGCGCGGCATACAGCGAGGCGTCGGCCGTGACGGAGCGATCCACGACGATGACGGGGATACCGGCATTCTTGGCTTCGGTCAAGACGGTGTCCCAACCGGTTTCAACCACCGGGGGCAGCGCAATGACATTCACGCCTTGCTGGATGCAAGCGCGCATAGCCGAGATTTGGTTTTCTTGCTTCTGCTGGGCATCCGAGAAGATCAATTGCTTGATGCCCAACTGGGCGGCCGTCTCTTTGAACGAGGCCGAGTTCGCCGTGCGCCAGTCACTTTCGGCACCCAGTTGCGGGTAGCACAACACGAGGTCTTTGTACGTGTACTTGGCTTGCGCGGGCGCAGCCGGCTGAGCGGGCGCGGCGGGTTTGGCGGGCGCAGGGGTGGCCGCAGGCGCGCAGGCAGCTACGACGGAGAGGATCAACAACGCTACAACAAACACCGAAATTTTCGAGGTCTTCATTGCCTTTCTCCTTCTGTTTGAAACTGGATGGGGTTGTTGATGATGCCCATTTCCCCCGGAGGAAATGTCGCACCATGTCCCATACAATCTATAACTGAATCAGATCAAGGTCAATGAAATCTCATCGGACAAGCGTTGAGTTTTTATGCTTCGCAGTTTCAGCCGATGGAATGAGTTGCTTCGAAAGGCCGATTTCTTGCGATCGGAGTTGAAAAACATCCGATCGGTTAGTATTTGCGAGTCGGCAAAATCTCTTTAGCGTTATCGGGGAAGAAAATGCCTTCCTTCGAGGGCACCCACTTGGGTACCGGTTCGCCGTTCACCACTTTCAGCGCCAGCTCAAAGAACTCCGGCCCCAGCAGCGGATTGCACTCAACTGTCGCATTCAACTTGCCCGCAATCATCGCCTCAAAGGCGCCGTGCGCCGCATCAATCGACACGATCTTGATGTCCACGCCTGGCCGCAACCCGTGGTCCTCGATCGCCTTGATCGCACCGAGGGCCATGTCGTCGTTATGGGCGTAGACGGCGGTGATCGCTTTGCCGTGCGCCTTCAAAAAGACTTCCATCACTTCTTTGCCCTTGGCGACCGTGAAATTGCCATCCTGTGAATCGATGATCTTCATGTTCGGATAGCCCTGCATGATTTCTCGAAAGCCCGTATAGCGATCGTTGGCGGGCGCTGATCCGGTCGTGCCTTTCAACTCGACGATGTTAGCCTGACCCTTCGTCAAGTCGGCCATAATGCGCGCCGCGTTGCGTCCCTCTTCAAGAAAGTCGGAACCCACAAACGTCACAAACAGGTCCGGGGCCACCGCCGCACGGCGATCCACCATAATAATGGGGATGCCGGCATCTTTGGCCTCTTTGAAAACATCATCCCAGCCCGTTTCAACCAACGGCGCGACCCCAATCACATCGACTTGCTGAGCGATGAGTGACCGGATGGCCTTGATCTGATTTTCCTGTTTCTGTTGGGCATCCGAGAACTTCAGCTCGACGCCCAGCTGCACCGCCGCTTCCTTCACCGACGCGGTGTTGGCCGAACGCCATTCACTCTCCGCGCCGAGTTGGGCATAGCCGACGATGAGATCTTTGTAAGTTTTCTTGACTTTGACACCGGGTACTTCCGTCGGCGATACGCCCGACGACCCGGCAGACGATTCGTTACAGCCCGCTCCGGTCAGAGCCAGCGCAAGGGTCAGTGTCACCAGCAACAACCGAGAGATTTTTCGCATCTTCTCTCCTTGAGGTTATACCAACAGCCAATCGGACCGACGACGTTCGTCCAGCATACCGGCCTGGTCGCTCGCATCACCTGTTCTGGCCGGGATGATCAGAGTGGCGCAGGTTCCCGTGTTATATTCGCTCTTGAGTGAGAGGCCATAACGTCGACCATAATACAATCGGATTCGCTTATTGACGTTATCGATGCCGAACCCGCTATCGGGTTTGATTTCGCCGGAATCATCATTCAACTCAGCCTGCAATTGAGCCAGTTTCTCCGGCGAGAAACCAATTCCATCATCTTCCACTTCCAGCAGAATCTCGTCATCAGTTCGCTGTCTGGCACGCACGACAATCGTACCGCCGCAGCGCTTATTCTTGATGCCATGATAGAGTGCGTTCTCGACCAATGGTTGCAAAATCAACTTGAGAACGGCGTGGTTCAACACTTGCTCGTCGGCCTCGATCCTAAAATCCATAATGTCCCGATAGCGCATGCGCTGAATCGTCAGATAGCTCCGGGTCCGTTCGATTTCCTCGCCGATCGTGATCCAGTCGCGACCTTTGCTCAAACTGATGCGGAAGAAACTCGATAGCGCGCTGACGATCTCGACGACCTGATCGAACTTCTGCGCTTCCGCCATCCAAATGATGGTGTCGAGGGTGTTGTACAGAAAGTGCGGATTGATCTGGGCTTGCAGCGCGCGCAGCTCGGCTTTTTTCAAATCCTCCTGCTCTTTCATCTTGGCGTCCAGGAGTTCGCGGATCTTGCCGATCATGATATTGAAGCTCATGCCCAGTTCGGTGATTTCGTCGACATTGTCGCGCGTCACCAAAGCCTGCAAATCGTTTTTGGTAATTGTCGTCGTGACGTCATGCAGCCGCTTGATGGGGATGTAGATACTGCGCGAAATGGCCCAGGCCGCGATTACCGAAAAACCGATGGCGGCGATCAGCAACACGAGATAAAACACTTCCCACTGCGTGAAGCCTTGGCTCATGACCCGGTACTGCTCATCGGCCTGATTCACTTCATACAACACGTAATCCTGAACCACGCCCTCCACAACGGCCGACACGCCCCGGATGTTTTCAAGCACCGCTTCGTTGTCA
>JAGOBP010000569.1 GCA_017999195.1 Thermoflexales bacterium | reverse complement strand
ATTATACCCGTGTCCAAACCGACTTTGCCACACGTCACTATCGCACGACGCGACGAACCCGCCATCAAACTAAAAAGGGGTAAGGCCGGTAACGACCTTACCCCCAAATACTGATCTGGCCAAGCCAAATCAGCAATCAATCGCCAACCAACAATCTTCGCTTTAGCGCTTGGTGTACTGCGGCGCCTTGCGGGCACGCTTGAGACCAGGCTTCTTGCGTTCCTTCGCACGCGCATCGCGTGTCAGGAAACCGGCCTTGCGCAACACGGCCTTCAGTTCCGGGTCAGAGATGATCAGCGCACGCGCCACGCCCATCGCCACGGCATCCGCCTGGCCGGTCGAACCGCCGCCCATCACCTTCACCGTCACATCAAAGCGTGCTTCCGCGCCCACCAGTTTCAGCGGCGTCTGCAGATTCAGCACATCGCTCTCGCGGCCAAAATACTCGGTCGCGGGCTTCTCATTCACCGTAATCGTGCCAGTACCGCCCGTGTGCAACCGCACCCGCGCCGTCGAGGTCTTGCGTCGTCCGATGCCTTCGTAATATTGACCCATTGCTTGCTCCTAGAATTCCAGCTTCTTCGGTTGCTGCGCCTCGTGCGGATGCTCCGGCCCGGCGTAGACCTTGAGTTTCTTGAACATCTGGCGGCCCAGGCGATTGTGCGGCAGCATGCCCTTAATCGCCGCAATCAACACCCGCTCGGGATGGACAGCCAGTTGCCCGCGCAGGTTAATCGACTTCATGCCGCCCGCGTAGCCGGAGTAATGATAGTACATTTTATCTTCGGCGCGCTTGCCAGTCACCGCCACTTTATCGGCGTTGACGATCACGACGAAGTCGCCCGTGTCCATGTGCGGTGTAAACGTCGGCTTGTGCTTGCCACGCAGAATGGCCGCCACTTGCGACGACAACCGGCCCAGAGTTTGTCCGGCCGCATCCACCACAAACCAATCGCGGACTACTTCGCTTTCTTTGACGGTATACGTTTTCACGCTGCTTGCTCCTGAAGGTTGGCGATTGGAAGTTGGCGGTTGGAGATACCGTCTCCAACTTTCAACCTCCAACTTCTAAATCAGTAATTCACTTTCGTCAGACACAGCCCGTTCGGGGCGATAGTCGCCGCCGCCCGGCTTGGATCGGCCGCGTTCAGAATGTCGGCAAATTCAGCCACCGATCGTTCCTCGCGTCCGACCGCGATCAGTGTTGCCACGATCCGCCGCACCATGCGATACAAAAAACCGTTCGCCTGCAACTCGATCGTTATCTGATCCTGAGCGGCCCGCACATCGGCCCGGTACATCAATCGGATGGTAGATTCACCGATCGTGGGCTGACCAAAGGCCGCAAAATCGTGCTCTCCGATCAAGATCACGCTCGCCGCTTGCATCGCCTCAATCACCAGATTGGGCGGCACGTGCAAAGCATAGCGCTGCTTCAACGGATCGCGCACGTCCGACGGATACAGGCTGTACACATACTCGCGGCTAACCGCATCATAACGCGGATGAAACTCATCCGCTGCTTGTTCAAGTTCTGCGATTG
The DNA here is from genome assembly GCA_017999195.1 of Thermoflexales bacterium. Classification (GTDB taxonomy): domain Bacteria; phylum Chloroflexota; class Anaerolineae; order Fen-1058; family Fen-1058; genus JAGOBP01. The sequence continues at coordinate 1,588 of JAGOBP010000569.1, read as the reverse complement.
CGATGCTGTCGGGCAACACCGCATTGAGTGCCCGGTGAAGATCACCCAGGCCGTGCCGCCAATTCACATCGAAGGCGACGACCTGGCCGCTGGCATGCACTCCGGCGTCGGTCCGGCCTGCCCCAATGACGGCTCCGGCCTGCCCGATCGTCTTCAGCGCCCCCTCGAGTGTGCCCTGAATCGTTGGGCCACGCTCGATCGATTGGCGCTGAAAGCCGTGGTAGTCTGTGCCATCATAGGCCAGCACGGCTTTGACGCGCATGGCCGCTTAGGCTTCGTCGTCAACCAGTTCGATCTGAACCACGGGCGCAGCATCACCCTTGCGCAGACCGATCTTGTAGGTGCGCGTATAACCGCCCGGCCGGGTGGTGTACTTGGGCGCAATCTCGTCAAACAACTTCTTGACGATTTCATTGCCATACAGATGGCGAGCCGCTTGCCGTCGGGCGTTGACGACCTTGATCGGGTCGTTGGCCGCCAGGCTGTGCTTGGCTGACGTAATCAGTTTTTCGGCCATGCCGCGAATGGCATCGGCTTTCGCTTCGGTCGTCCGGATCGCGCCGTGGCGGAACAGATCAGAGACCAGACCCCGCCGCAACGCCAGACGCTGATCGGCAGTTCGACTTAGTTTTTTCCCTGCTACACGATGTCGCATGTCTAAACGTCCTCTCCGGTCCGACTATTCGTCGCCGGCGTCTTCTTCGGGCAGATTCGCGCTGGCCCCCAGCGGCAGGTCGCCCGGCTTCAACAGGCCCTTGGCCACCAGCTTGTCGCGCAGTTCGGTCAACGACTTCGCGCCGAAGTTGCGGATGGTGAGCATGGCTTCTTCGCCGCGGCCCAGCATTTCCAGCACTTCACCGACGTTGGTGATGCCCGTGCGCTTCAACGAATTGAAGACGCGCACCGACAGGTCCAACTGCTCGATCGGCGTTTCGTAGATTTCCTGCGGAATCGCCGAGGCGGCCTGGGTCACTTCTTCCATGCGGATTTCTTCGGTGACACCCGCGACGAGCGAGAAGTGTTGCATCAGGATGCGCGCCGACTGGCTGAGCGCTTCTTGCGGGCGCATGGTGCCATCGGTCCAGATTTCCATGATCAACTTGTCATAGTTGGTCATCTGGCCCACGCGCGCGCGCTCAACGTCGTAGTTGCAGCGCTTGACGGGGCTGAAAATCGCATCGACCGGCAGTTCGCCAATCGGCAGACGGCCGCGCTCGTCGGACGGGCTGTAGCCGCGTCCCGGCTCGACGGTCATTTCCATTTCGAGCCGCGCTTTGTCGCTGTCGACCGTGAATAGGTACAGGTCGGGATTGATGATGTCAACTTCCGGCGGGCACTGAATATCGCCAGCCGTGACGGTGCCTTCGCCGCGCACTTCGAGGCGCAGGCGCACCGGCTCTTCACTATGCAGTTTGACGCGCAGCTGCTTGATTTGCAGAATAACGAGCGTCATGTCTTCACGAACATGCGGAATGTCCGAAAATTCATGATGCACATCGCTCACGCGCACCGACGTTACCGCGGCGCCGGGCAGACTGCTCAACAGAACACGCCGCAGCGCGTTGCCCAAGGTGACGCCGTAACCACG
>JAGOBP010000568.1 GCA_017999195.1 Thermoflexales bacterium | reverse complement strand
CCCTTCAGTGCCTCAATCAGCCCGGCGGCTTGCAGCGCGGCCGCCAGTGTCTTGAAGTTGCCCGCGCCGACGGCGGTATCGACAATATCCTTGGGCATGGGCGCGGGGGCCTTGGTGGCTGGCACAGCCGTAGGTGCCGGGGCCGATGTCGCGGCGGGGGCCGCCGGGGCGGCGGTCGGGGCGCACGCAGCTACAACTACTGAAAACACGAACAACAGGGTAACCAACAGTGACTTCTTCATTTCTCTATCTCCTCGCTTGATGGTATTTTCTGACCTGTAAACGCTGTACTTCTTCCAAACCTGAAGAGGTTGTACCACATGTGGGGTGTTTTGCAATGGTATTTTTCATATTTTGTACAACTTTTAATCAGTTTCTCATGTGCGCGGCCTTCCAGCACGGGGGCTGGCCGTCGATGTGTTAGAATCGAGTCAGGGTGTTAATCTTTGTGTGGAAGAGGTGTTTGAGATGCGACATAGCCGACTGCTGTTGATGAGTGCGGCGGTGCTGATAGCGCTGGCGGTCGTTGCCAACCCGATTGTCGCCACGCCGCTCGATCAAGCGCCTGCGCCCAAGCCCTTTGGCTTGCCCTTCGCCGAGCCGTCCGGGCCAAATACCTGGTATCTGGGCGGCGGCTACGGCAACACGGTCGGCGCGTTCTTTCAGCGGGATACGACCTATCGGGCGGGGCAGGGCCTGCACTTTGGCCTGGATTTTGCCGCGCCCTGCGGCACGCCCCTCATCGCCATTGGTGACGGCCTCGTCGCCAAAGTGGACGCGAAAGAGCACGGTTCCGCGCCGCACAACTTGATGCTGCAATTGGACGCGGGCTATGCCACGTTGTATGGTCATTTATCGGAACGCTCAAAATTGAACGTGGGCGACCGCGTGACCAAAGGCCAAATCGTCGGCGTCAGCGGCGATTCATTTGCAACGTGCCACTCTGCGCCGCACTTGCACCTGGAAATTCGCAGCCCGGATTATCTGACGGCCTACAACCCGATCAACCTCATCGAGGCCGATTGGGATGCGCTGGCCCTGGTGGGCGCGTTTCAGCGCGGCTTCGAGCGCAACCTCGACGACCCGCGCCTGTGGCAATATCCTGACGATCAACCTGATACGAAATTTGGCGGAGCGCTGCTGAACAACTTCAAGAATCCGTGGCCGCCCGATTGGTATCGGCGATGAGCACGATACCTGAGGCAAGAGGCAAGATGAAATTCATTACGCTAGGTCTAGTTGGCTTGTTCCTGAGCGCGTGTGCCACTTCAAATCCCGCGCCGATTGAAGCGCCGTCCACCCTCGCGCCAACGGCCATGGCGCGCGTTGTGCCAACGGCCGTGCCCACACTCGCGCCGTCCCCGACGCCCACCATCACGCCGACGCCGCTGCCGCAACTGGTTCAACTCACCACCGATGGTTGCTGCGTCAATCCCGGCTGGTCGCCGGATTCCAAACAAGTGCTGTTCATTGATAAACCCGCCGCGGATGCCGAAGTGGGCTTTTACGCGATTGATGTGAACAAGCCGGGAAGTGTGCCACAGTACGCGGGGCGCGTAGGCCTGTACTCGCCCGATCGGGCTTTGGCGGCCTTTGCGGAAGGTTCGCGCACCGTCGTCGAACGCCTCAGCAGTGGCGAGAGTTGGATCATGCCCAACAACGGGCAAGCCGTGGAATTTTCGTGGAACGGTCGGCGCGTGGCGTGGGAACGTGAAGCGATCAGCGGACCGTATGATCAACGCCAAAATGAAATCTTCGTGGCGGATTACACGGGTGAAAAGGTCGAGCGCGTGACGCGCGTTTACGGCGGCGGGCTGGTGAGCTGGCTGCCCAATTCAAACCGCCTGATGTTTTCAGGACGGCCGTCACTGGACACGCGCGATCGAACCTTAAGCGTGATCGATCTGGACAACAACACGGTCGCCGATCTGGTCACGGCCGAGCGCATCAGCAGCATCAGCGCGTCGAACGGCGGGACGTGGGTGGCCTACTTCATTTCATTCAATGAAGACGACACGCGCAACGGTATCTGGGTGCAGCGCACCGACGGCAGCGACGCACGCAAACTCGATGTGTGGGGCGCATATCAGTGGCGCGATGATTCACGCCTGCTGATGATTCCGATGCGGGCTGATGCTCAAAAACCCTTTGAACTCTGGGAAATCGATGCGGCCACGGGCGTGAGTCGCCCGCTGATCGACGGGACCGTCACGCCGCTGCCCATCCTCAACGGCGATTGGCGCGTTTCGCCGGATGGTCAATCGATTGCATTCGTGAATAGTGTCGATCGGAATGTGTGGGTGCTGAAACTGCCCTAAACGTGATGCGTGTTGCGTGGTGCGTGACAGGCTCATCACGGAACACGCAGCACGCACCACGGAGATTATCTTGTCCGACTACATTCAATGGCTGCGCGGCAAAATCGGTCATCGCAAAACGCTACTCGCTTACGCCACGGCGTTGATTCGTGATGACGACGGGCGCTTGCTCTTTCAACGCCGCAGCGACTTCGATTGGTGGGGCTTGCCCGGCGGCGTGCTGGAGATTGGCGAGTCGTTTGGGCAATGTGCGGTGCGTGAAGCGCTGGAAGAAACGGGCTATCACGTCGAGCCGACGAGGTTGATCGGTTTGTATTGTGCGCCGCAGTGGGACGTGCGTTATCCGAATGGCGATGAAGTTCAGCAATTCACGGTCGCTTTAGAATGTCGCATCGTCGGCGGACAATCTCAGCCCGATGGGATGGAGACCACGGCGAATCAGTTTTTTGCGCCGAGTGAATTCCCTGCGCACACTTCGCCGTGGTACGCGGCCATGATGCGCGACTTGCTCTGCACTAACCGCGCGTACTTCGATGCACCCATCGTTGGCGACTCGGCGCACAGTTACATGACGGAATTGCGTTCGCTGGTGGGCACGTCGCCGCTCATTGTGGCAGGGGCGGCGGCCATCATCCGCGATGATAATGGGCGTGTGCTCCTGGGCTTGCGCGGCGACAATCACTTGTGGGGCATGCCCGCAGGCCAAATGGAATTGGGCGAGTCACCGGCGGGTACGGTCGTGCGTGAGGCATATGAAGAAGTGGGCCTTCACATCCGGCCTACGCAGTTGAGCAGCGTGCTCACCGGCGATGCCT
>JAGOBP010000567.1 GCA_017999195.1 Thermoflexales bacterium | reverse complement strand
ATACAGACCAATCCTGATCGATGGCGATTGATCAGTCGGTAAATCAAGGCGATTGATTTGCGCGATAAGATCACCCGTCTGCCACCGATCGGAGGCCGCATCCAACCGATCGGCCTGTGCCACGATCGAGCCGTCGGCCCCCACAGCATGCACAAACAAGCGCAAGGCGGTATCAGCGGGCATCATCGCCCGCCAGAACGTGATCAGCGTCAACGTATTGCCCGCCGTCGAGAGCCGATAGCCGATCAACTGAGCCGTGTCGCCAAAGGCCATCGGCAATGTGCCGTCCGCAGTCACTTGCTGCGCAGAATTGGCTAGCCGCACCAGGCGCTGTGAAAGATCGACGTGATACAAACGGTAAGGCGGGTTATCGACGAGCGTATGTCCAATCGTGACCGGCGTGACATCGTCAAACGCGGCGGCCAATTCGGGCGGCGGCGCTTGCGTTTCGGCCACCGCATACCACGCCACACCCGGCGGCGCGATCAACGCCCACTCGGCATCAAACGGGCGCAGCCGCGCATCGTTCGTGCCCAACCTCGCCGCCAGATCAGGATCGACCAGATATTGCGGCAGAATCCCCGACACGGCCACATCGACCGGCGCGCCCCAGTGCAGGCCGCGCAGCCATTGCACATCCCGCCAATCCCACACGCGAAATGAATAAAAATCGATCGGGGCAGGCGACGCATTCCAGTCCAGGCCTTCAGTCGACGTCACACCGCGCGCATGGATGGCAACACTGACAATTAGCAAGACCGCCCAAACTGCCGCCACAAATCGTTGTCGTATCGCGTTCGTTCGCGCCAGCGTAGCGGCGACCGGAATCATCCAGTAGACAAAGTACGGCAGCATGTCGGAGAATAGGCGCGGCCCGTACGACGCCCCGCCCCACCAGTTCCACCACAGCGAAATCGACACCCAGTGCAGCAACATGACGCTCAGCACCACCCAATCGTGCCGCTCGAATTCGCGGCGGCGCACCTTGATGATCACACCCGCGATCGATAGGAGCAGAATGGGCGAATAGATCAACAGTCCGCGCGAGGGACTGATCAAATGACCGATCAGCGCCGTGAAGAGCGTGTTCAGCGCAAAGCCGCTGTACCAGCGATAGTAATTGGGCAACAGAGCGTGATAGACCGAGAAATTAAGCCAAATAAAGGGCACGGCCACGGGCAGCGCCCACAACACATAGCGAATGAAATAGCGCCGATACGCGATCAACACATACAGCGAAAACACCACCACCGCAATGCTGTTCGTGGGGCGCACCACATACGCAAACGCCAGCGGCAGACTGACAAACTGAATCAGCGCCGGGCGCGTGCGGGCGCGCAAGACCAGATACAACGCCAGCGTCAACATCAACATCGACGGGCCATGCTGCCACAAAGTGCGGCTGACCACCGACCACGCCGAGGTGCCAAAGGCCAAGCCCAACGCCAACAGTAGCGCATAGCGACGCGATACATATAATCGCGTGATGGCATACATCAACGTCACGGTCAGCGCCACCACCAGACTGCCGATGGCGGTCTGCACCGGCTCGCCAAAACTGTGTTGCAATGACGCATTAAAATCCGGCGACACGCGATCGATGACCCACACGATCGGCGCAGCCAAAACCGACGCGCCCACCGGATACAGCATGTAGATGTGACCATCGATCTCTTCCGTCGACAGCCACGTCGTCCGCACGATGTCGCCGAATTCGTCCAGGTCGGTGTTGCCTTCGCGCACCAGACTCATGGCGGTGTGCATCGACAAGGCCGAATCATAGGTCGCGGTATTGCCGCTGAGCAGATAGCCGCCCAGCACCAGCGCAAACAACACCAGCGCGATCACGCCGTCGCGAGACACGAAGCGCTTCATGGCGCGGCGACCTCCGCCAACCACAACCGATCATCGTAACGCGCGCCGTTAACCAAGACCGGCAAGCGCGCCCCCGAATCCGGCTCGTAGAATCCGACAGCCACTGACACTGTCGCGGTTGGATCGGGCAGTGTCAGTCGATTGATCTGCACAAAAAGATCACCGCTGCGCCAGCCATACGCGGGCACATCCAAACGATCTTCCTGCGCCACGAGTGAGCCATCTGCGCCCAAAGCGTGCACGAATAACTGCAACGGTGCTTCACTGCGATCACCCACGCGCCAATACGTAATCAACGTAAGTTGATCACCCGTGCGTTTCGCTTCATAACCGATCAAATCGGCCGACTCACCGAACCGCACCGGCAAGGCCAGCGGCCCGGCCATTTGTTTGGCCACCGCCGCGGCCGCTTCCAGACGTGCGGCAAAATCAGCGGAATACACAGCATACGCGCGTTGATCATCCAATGTCGTTGCGCGCACTTCAGGCTGCAGGCCGTCCAACAACAGCACAAATTCCGGCGCGATGGGCTGATCGTCCGCAATCGCCACGCGGGCACGCTCGGGCGCGGCGATGAACGAGCGTGTGGCCTCAAACCAACGTGGTCGCACATCGTTGGTCGCGAACAGTCGATACGTTTGCGCATCGATCTGATCGATCTGCAAGCCCGCCAGCGACAGGTTCACGGCTTCGCCGCGCGGCGCGATCGAGTACAGGTAGATCGAGTTGCCGATGATCGTATCCGGCGTGCGATCGCGGAAGTAAGCGTACGTCGAAGCCGGTAACAGCGGGTTGCCCATCAAATTCATCACGCCAATGGCATAGCGGCCCGGCGGCGGATCGAGGGGGTAGTACGTGTGCAGCCACCACGCGCCCTGATCACTCATCGACGCATACACGGGCGGCAGCGCCTGCGTTTTAAGGCCGTACAGACTGGCGCGCGTGATACCGCCGTAACTCAATTTGATCGGCTCAGTCAGCGGCTGTCGATCGAGATAGTGCTTCAAGCCGATCAAGTCTTGTCCCCAATCGAGATTGGAATCTGAGAGGATGTAACGACCACGATCGGGGCCGCCAATGACCTCGTTGAAATAAGTCAAATAGTAAGGATAAATCCGCACCAAGCCGATGATCTGCCAACCGATCAAGCCGATCACGACGACGCGGGTCCAACGTTTGGCCGCAGCGGCTTGAAAGACATTGGTGCTATACACGAAGGCGGCCGGTAAAATAGGCAACAGATAACGATAACCCAGATC
>JAGOBP010000566.1 GCA_017999195.1 Thermoflexales bacterium | reverse complement strand
GTTGGACAAGATCACCGTAAACGAATGCGGCTGCGCCTTAAACGCTGGCGGCGCGTGCCCGGCCTGCGTCATCTCTTCGATCATGCGATCGATGCCCAGGCCCAACTCTTCGATGTACCCCCACTGAAACAGGCCAGAAACCAACCGCGGATTGCGCGAAAAATGTTCTTCCACCAGATTATCAACCGTGATGAAACCCGGCAAGCCACCCGGACTGATTACTTCCATCCGATCGGAAAACATGCGTATCTCAATCCGCCGCCCTTTCGGGCGGTAGTCGCGATGGCACACGGCGTTCACCAGCGCTTCACGCACGGCAAACAAGGGATACTCCGTCAATTCCTCGCGCTCCAGCCCTTTGACCACCGCGCCCACACGCATCTCTTCGCGCACCACATTCCACGCCGTCTCGATGACGCGCGCCAGCGGCCCGCCAATCTCTTCGCGGCGGCCATAGCCCGGCAAGCCGCCTTCGCCGCGCGGCTCCGTGCCGATGAACTTCACGAACACCAAACTCGATTGCGGCAAAAATTGCTGCGGATTCTTGCAGAACAACAACACCCCAGCGGCCGTCGGCTCGCCCTGATCGTCCACCGCGCCGATCTCGCGCAGCAACTCATCGGTCGTCGCCGTGATCGGTCGGCGTTGGCGCTCGATCCGTTTGGCGGTGTATTCGGCGATGATTTCATCATCCAGATCAGATCGTTTTGCGCCGGGGACGACTTCGGCTTCGTAATCGCCGCTGCTCTTGGATGCGGCCAGTTGGCGGATCGCTTCGCCGCCTAAGGGCCGATTCTCCGCTCCCATGCGAATGACCACGCGCCCATCGGCCAGCGAATGCAATTCACCGGTGCGCGCCACCGTCACCGCGACCACCGATGCGCCCGCCAATTCGATCTGTTCCCAGCCGGTATGCACCGGCGGGCGGCATTGCATCTCGGCGCGGCGCAGCACGCCTTCTACATCTTCGGGATAGACGCTGCCATTGGGCTTACCGCTGGCATCCACGCCCAACACGATGGTGCCGCCGTCGCCGTTGGCAAAGGCCACCAACGCCATCGCCAACCGCTCGACTTCAAGATCGGGCAGATATTCGACCAGTTGGCCGGGACCGGCTTTCAAGATGGTGGATGTGATCATAGACGGTAGTCAGCGATAGGCCTCACGGCGGTGCAAAACCGCCAGAAGTGTAATGAGCTGGCGCTCATCGTCAATGTCGTACAATACCCGATAGTCGCCAATTCGGACGCGCCACGCGCCCTTCAGTTCACCGGAAAGTTTACGAACGCCGTCAGGTCGCGGTTCACCCGCCAGATTCTTAATGGCGGTGACGACTCGTCCTCGAACATCAGACGGGAGATCAGTAATTTCTTTCTCGACACGTCGGGACGAGGTGACAATGCGATACATCAAGCGTCGGCCTCTGCGAGGAATTCTCCAAAATCACGTCCCTCGCCCTGCACATAGGCTTTACGCTCTTCACGAATTCGATGCCCTAATTGCGAGTCAAATTCATCGGCACGGTCTTCAAGCAAATCCACCATCGACTCATATTGTTCGATCGACAGCAAGACTGCTTCAGCCTTACCCTGATCAGTGATGATCAGCGGTTGCGCCTGATTATGCAGCTGCCTCAGGATGGTCCCCAATCGATCGCGGACATCAGCGCTAGTCAGGGTCATTATGGTCATGATCACCCCCCAATTCGGCCATCACTTCGACCGTTTCAACTGGTTCGTCGCCGTTGTCGATCTCCACGTCATCGACATCAGTCGCCTCATCGCTTTCGATGGTCTCATCGCCCGCAGCCTCATCGGCCGCATCATCGACAGCCACTTCCGGCGCAACTTCAATTGGATTGGCCTGCAACACCGCCAATGAAGCCAACTGATCGCCTTCATCCAGCGAGATGACGCGCACACCCAGCGTCGAGCGGCCCGCCGCGCGAATGCTCTCCACCGACGTGCGCAGCGCGATACCGTTGGCCGTAATCAAAGTGATCTCGTCTTCCGGCTTCACCACGCGCGCCGCCACGATGGGGCCGGTCTCTTCGTATCGATCAGCAATCGTGCGCACACCGCCCGTGTAGCGGCCCTTCACCGGATACTGTTCCAACGGCGTGCGTTTGCCGTAGCCGGATTCCGCGACGACGAGCAATTGTCCACCGGGTACAGCCACATCCATGCTCGTCACGTAGTCGCCCTCGGCCAAACGCACGGCGTTGACACCGCCCGCCGTGCGACCCATCGCCCGGACGCGCGCTTCGCGGAAACGCAGGGCCTTGCCGCGCGCCGTCACGATCAGCACATCCTGTGCGCCGCTGGTCGCCTTCACCCAACCCAAGACATCGCCTTCATCCAACGAAATCGCGATGATGCCGCTGGGGCGCACCCACTCAAACTCGGTCATGTCCACGCGCTTCATGCGGCCATTCTGCGTCGCCATGGTACAGAACGTGTTGGGCAAAAATTCGCGGATGGCTAACGCGGCCGTGATCTTTTCGCCTTCCGTCAGCGCGATGACATTGATCAACGGCACACCGCGCGCCGTCCGATCGGCCTCCGGAACTTCATAGGCCCGCACGTGATAGACCTTGCCGCGATCACTGAACATCAAGATATGATGCAAGTTGCGCGTCGCGAAGATCGTCTCGACGACATCCTCTTCTCGCGTCGCCATGCCTGTCACGCCGCGCCCGCCGCGTTTCTGCGCGCGATAGGCTTTGGCGGGCACGCGCTTGATGTAACCGCGCTGCGTCACGGCGATCAACACTTCTTCGTCGTGAACCAGGTCTTCGATCGAGAGTTCTTCGGCCCCATCAGCCGTGATATGCGTGCGGCGATCGTCGCCGTAATCGTCACGCACCTTCGCCAGATCATCCTTAATCAAAAGCAAAATCTTGCGTGGATTAGCCAGCAAATCCTCCAAGCCCGCAATGGTCGCCATGAGAGCCTGATATTCATCTTCGATCTTCTGGCGCTCCAACGCAGCCAACCGCCGCAACTGCATATCGAGGATGGCTTGCGCTTGAACTTCACTCAGGCCAAAGCGCTCGACCAAGCGATTGCGCGCTTCTTCCGCATTCGGCGATTCACGAATGGTCCTGATCACTGCGTCGAGGTTGGCCAGCGCAATGCGCAAGCC
>JAGOBP010000070.1 GCA_017999195.1 Thermoflexales bacterium | reverse complement strand
GTGTTGAGCGTCGGCTAACCGCTCCGACACCCGCTGTTCGCGCCGCGCCAGATAGCGCTTCTGCAAATTATACACGGCCTGCCGGCTCAGCCCGGTCTCATCGGCGACCTGCTGGACTGTTTTGCCGTGATGCAGCCCCAGCAAAGCCCTGGCCCGCCGGGCACTGCGCTGGTCAGAGCGCGAACGCGCGATCCGCTTAAGGTTCGCTTGCGCCCGTTTGGCCAGTCGAATCAATCCCATAATCAATCACCCCCAGACGACTTTAGCATAACCTTAGCGCCGTCAATTGTCAACAAAACGACTTGAAAAACCGAGTGTGTTATAATCCTGCCGCTCGCGTCCCAACCATGCTGACTGATTATCGTGTTCGCCAACGTGAATATTTACTGGAAATCAGCCGCGCCCTGACCGCGCAGCTGGACCTCAACTCGGTGCTGCGCCGCATCCTCACTGCCGCCGCCGAACTGCTGTCCAGCAATGTCGGCCTGATCGTTCTGCGGCAGGATGATGGCTCGTTTGCGCCACGCGCCAGTTACGGCATCCCGGCCCCGCTCCTGTCGATCTTCGCCCCACTGTGGGCCGACGCCCCCGAACGCGACGCCAACGGCAACTGGATCGTACCGCAACTCGATCGGAAAGTGGCCGCTATCGCGCGCACCGGCGAGTTTGGGCTGCGTTACGCCGTGGCGCTGCCCATGATCGTGGGCGATCAACTTGTCGGCGAAATCTATATTTTCCGCGCCTACAGCGGCATGTACAGCGCCAACGATCGGCAGATGCTGCAATCGTTTGCGGATCAAGCGGCCATTGCCGTACACAACGCGCAATTGTATCAACAGGTCTCGCGCGAGAAGCAGCGCCTCGATGCCATTATCGACGCCACCGCCGACGGCGTGCTGATTCTGGACACAGCCCTGCGCATCACGGTGTTCAATCGTGCGCTGTCGCGTTTGCTCAACATCGACGCCGAACAGGTCATCGGGCTGGCGCATGACGACACGATCGTGATCGAGCCGAAGCGCGCAGGTTTGACCTTGGCGGAAGCGATCGCCGGGGGCTGGCCGTTGAGCGATAGCGCGGCCATCTACGTCGAAGGCGATCTGCGCAAGTCCGCTGGATCGCACGTGCCCGTCGGCATTACGTATGCCGCGCTGTTCGATCGTGACGAGCACATCGTCAACGTCATCGCCAACGTGCGCGACATGACGCGCCTGCGCGAAGCGGATGATCTTAAAAACACCTTTATTTCAGTCATTTCGCACGAGTTGAAAACGCCCGTGGCATTGATCAAAGGTTATGCGGGCACACTGCGCCGCGAAGACGCCCGCTGGGATCAAAAGACCGTGCGCGACAGCGCGGCCATCATCGAAGAAGAAGCCGATCGGTTGACGCACCTGATCGATAACTTGCTGGACGCTTCGCGTTTGCAAGCGGGCGCGCTCAAGTTAAACATCAGCGATGTGGCCTTCGATCAACTGGCCAAGCATCTCGTGGAGAAGTTCCGCGTCGAAGCGGCGCAACATCCGATCACGCTGAGTTTTCCAGCCGATTGTCCCACTGTGCCCGCCGATGCCGCGCGGCTGGAGCAGGTGTTGAGCAACCTGATCAACAATGCCATCAAGTATTCGCCCGCCGGGACGGCGATCGCGTTATCGGGGCAGGTTACGCCGCGCGAAGTGATCATCACCGTCACCGATCGCGGCATTGGCATCCCGCTGGAAGAACAAGCGCGCATCTTCGAGCGTTTTTATCGCGTGGACGATGCGTTGACGCGGCGCACGCAAGGCAGTGGCTTGGGTTTGTATTTAGCCAAAGCCGTCATCGAGGCGCATCGCGGCCGCATCTGGGTCAAGAGCGTGCCCGGTCAAGGCTCGACGTTTGCATTTGCGTTGCCGCGCGAGTAGACAAGTAGGACAAGTTGCCAACTTGTCCCACCTTTAGCCATCAAAAACCATCCATTAGAAATGAGGTTCCATGCCCTTTCCACCTGTTAATACCCAAATCGCTTGCCCGGTCTGCCGTCAGCCCATCACCATTCAGGTGCGGCAAATCATCGACGTCAACGAAGAGCCGCAGCTTAAGCGCGACCTGTTGAGCAACCGGCTCAACGCCTTCACCTGCCCGGTGTGCAAGAATGCGGGCGCGCTGGCGTCGCCGTTCCTGTATCACGACGCGGATAAAGAACTGGCGTTGTTGTTCATCCCGATGAACCTCAACGTCCGCGAGGCCGATCAACAGCGCATGATCGGCAAGTTGACGCAGGCCGTCTTGACCAGCCTGCCGCCCGAAAAACGCAAAGCCTATCTGCTGCAGCCGCAACAGTTCTTCAACGTCAAGACGATGATCGAGATCATCCTGCAGGCCGATGGCGTCACGCCCGAGATGTTGGCCGCCGAAGAAAAACGCGTGGAGTTCATCCAGCAATTGATGGAAACCGCCGACGATGGCGCGCTGGATATGCTGATTCGCGCGCACGATGCCGATGTCGATCTGACGCTGTTCCAGCTAATCACGTCCGCGTTGATGGGCGCGTCCGCCGATCGGCAGTCGGTGGAGTTCAATCGGCTGGCGCATGTGCGCGATCGCTTGTTGGCCCTGACCACGCTCGGACAGAAGTTGAATCAACAGCAGCAGATCGTCGATGCGTTCACGGCCAATCCCACGCGTGAGACGCTGCTGGCGCAACTGGAAGCCGCCGCCGAACCCGAAGTGCGCGAAGCCCTGCTGGCGATGGGCCGTTCTTTCCTGGATTATCCGTTCTTCCAGGCGCTCACCGGCAAGATCGATGCGGCCAAAGCGGCCGGTCAGACCGCCGAGGTCGATCGGTTGTCCGCACTCCGCAAGGAGATTTTGGCCGTGCGCGATAAGATCGACGCGCAAGCCAAGGTCGCCGTCGATGCGAAGATCGCGTTGCTGCGCGAACTCGTGTCGGTGCCCGTGGAAGAACTGGAGAAGCGACTGCAAGCGCGCATGCAAGACGTGGACGATCTGTTCTTTGAATTGCTCACGCAGAATTTGCAGGCCGCGCAACAGCAAAACGATCAGCAGGCGTTGGCGCGACTGCAAGCCATCGGTGACGCGGCCATGCGCGTGATGCAGGCCACGCAGCCGCCGGAGGTGCGCTTCATCAACACCCTGCTCCAGATCGAGTATCCCAATCAGACGCGCGAGTTGCTCGAACGCAACAAGCAAGTGCTGGGGCCGGAGTTGATCGGGTGGATGGAAGGCTTGGTGGAAGAACTGCGTGAAGATGGCCGCGCCCCGGCCGCCGAGCGACTGCTGCTCGTTATCGCGCAGGCCAAGCAAATTGCGGGGTTAAGTCTGGCGGCGTAGAACCTCACGCAGAGAAGACAAAGTGCAAAGAAAACACCCGGGCGCTGATGAAGCGCCCGGGTGTTATTTCTAGTGCTGCCGCAGCCGGAAGACCTTCAACGACTTTGAATCGCCATAGGCAAACATGTCACTCTTGGCGGAGAAGGCCGCGCAACTGATCGAGAAATAAGCAGGCAGGGTGGCGGCTCGTTGTCCGTCCGCCAGTCGCCAGAAGCTAACCTGATGTATGTAGGAGAAAACCGGCGCGAGAATTTCGTCTACGACAAGGTACTGGCCGTCAGGCGAATACGCCAATTCACCCCGAGTGTCTGCCGGAATGGTTCGTAGCAGCTGACCATTGGATACGTCCCAGATTTGAATAGGCCCAAACAGCGAGGTGGTCGCCAATTGCGTTCCGTCCGGTGATAAGACAACTTGATCAGTGTCCGCCTTAAGCTCCTGATAGACTGTGGCATCAGTCATCTTCCAGATACCAACCCGCCTATCAGCAGTCAGGGCCGCTAGCCAGCGGCCATCCTCCGAGAAACTGAACGAGCGGACCTTTACTGGGATAATCCATTGCACAGCCCAATCGGTTGTTCGCCAGAAATACAAACCGGTATGGCCAACATTCACCACGAGGTATCTGCTGTCTGGCGAAAATTTGAGCGCGTATGTGTTGGTAATCGCTTCCAAGGAATGGACCAGTTTGCCTGTATCCACATCTCTAACCGCAGCCGAGTTATCATCAGCAGAAATAGTGGCGACCCACTCGTTATCGGGCGAAAAAGTGACACTTTGGCCGCAGCGACTTTGTTGCCTGGGCAACTCCCACAAAACAGCGCCATCGGCCGAGTTGTAAAACTGCAACAAGCCGTTCCAGATGCTTGCGGCCATGACCCGCCCGTCCGGTGAAAAGGCAATTTCATCGGCTGAGCCAGAGGAATCGAATGACAAAGTTCGCAGACAACCGCTGCGGCCTGTCGCGATATCCAACCACTGGCAAGTCTGAAGGCCTATGCCAAGTGAGCTCAGGCCGAGGACGCACAGGGACAGGCCTGCCACTATCCAAAGAATTCGGCGATCAGTCGATCCAACCAAATCAGGCAGATTAAGGTCGTCGCCCAATGGTTCGCCAGAGGGCGGTCGAAATAGCAACAGCTCTTTTAGTTCAGCGTAACCGACCTTTCGCCAGAGGGGAATCACTTTGTTGGTCAGTTGCAGCCTCGAAACCAATAGAATCGGATAGATGAAAACCAGCACATACCATATTACTCGAAACCACAATTCACTGGAATCGCGCAGCAGGAAAAGCGCGTAGACGGGCCAAAACGCATACCATAGACTATAAAGCGCGTGACCAAGCAAACCAAGAATTCGCTTGCGCGGCTGCACCCGTCGCACACGAAATGCGGCGATCACAAACGCCAGTGAAATCCACACATACGGCGCCACGAATGCGTAGAGCAGGACAACAGCCAGCACATCCAGTATCACCATTACATTGATCCTCGCTCAGTGCCCCCGCACCATTTTTTAGACAAGTCGCACAGGTTCTTCGGCGCGGCACACTTCGCGCCCTAGCGTTGGTTCTAATATTGCCGCAATCGGAAGATTTTTACCGATTTCCATGTGCCGTAAGCAAAAGTCTGACCATCGGGCGCAAAACTGACTCCCACCACTTTGTGCGATTCATTGAGCTTCATGATCGGTTGCTGATCCTTGAGTCGCCAGAGCCAGAGCACATTCTCGCTCGTTTGTCCATCGTATCGCCAATCGCCGGCCAGCAGTAGTTGTCCATCAGGTGAAAATCACACTTGATTGGGATGATCGGACGGGAGGTCCATCAGCAATTTACCGGCTTGCACATCCCAAATCTCGATCAGACCGACGTAAGGCGCTATAGCCAAATAATCAGCATTCGGTGAAAACACCATGTCGGTTGGAAAGCCGTTGTGCGCAAGTGATCTTATGGGCGTGCCGTCATATTGCGACAATACGATTGTGCCGCTTGTACCAACAGTGGCCAGCAATTGTCCATTTGGAGCAAAAGCGAATTCATCACTTTCGGTGTGAATGGTATTCTCGATCTGCCAATCGCTAATTCTCCAAAGCTCAATTCCCGACTCTCTTTCCTTGTCAACAAAAAATTCATAACCAACAGCCAGATATTTCTGATCTGGCGAAAACTGAAGCGCACTACCGCGAGTTGACAGTTCACGCACCAACTGGCCGCTGGCATAATCCCAGACTGTAACGGTGTTCGTTTTACCTTCAACTGCCAACCATTTGCCATCCGGCGAAAAAACCGCACTGTCATACCAGCCGATACCCGTGTTGAATTCCTGCAACAGGGCACCATCGGTCATCCGAAAAACACGAGCTGGCATATCAAAGCCGGACACTGCCAAGGCTGTACCGTTGGGCTCAAATTTGACGTCGTTCACGGCCAGACCGTCCACAGTCCATGTGCGCAAACAACCGCTCCGCCCTGTGGCAATATCCAGCCATTCACATGGACCTAAACTCACACTAAAGAATCCAATCACCATCAGCCCGGCCGCGGTTGCCAGCAACGCCCAATACAGTGAACGGTTGCTGCGTCGCTCGGCAGCGGTAGCCTCCTCTGGCATCGGTAACTCGGCCGGGCGACGAAACAGCAGCACGTCAGTTGTCCGTGCGTAACCAAACGCGCGCCAGCGCTTGCGCTCGCTGAGCAAACCTTGGTTAAGGATTAGCGGCCACACGACAAAGACGGCATTAGATATCGCCCACCACAACAAATGTTGATCGAGGTTGCGCCAGGGAGACCAGAGGAACATAAGTACGGGTGTGGACAATAACGCTACAGAACTACCAAAATAAACCAGTCGTTGTCGATTCGTTAAATAGCGACGGCTTCTCACTCCGGCTACAATATAAGCGGCCATGAACCACAAAAAGATTAGCACGGGAGCGTAAGGCCCCCACTCAGCCAGCGCGTCGAGCAGCATCATCACGTCGATCCTCGCTCAGTGCCCCCCGCACTATTTCAGATTAGCCACAAGAGTCTTCGGCGCAGAACGCCTTGCACCGTGGCGTTGGCTCTAGTACTGCCGCAGCCGAAAGACCTTCAATGACTGCCACGAGCCGTAACCGAACACATTGCTTTTTGAAGCGAAGGCTATGCAGTTAGTTGAAAGGTAGGTGGGCAGTACAGCCACTCGCTGTCCATCGGCCACGCGCCACAGGCCAACTTGATGACCAAAGTAGAGCAATTGCTGATAGTACGCATCAGCTAACAAGTATTGCCCATCGGGCGAGTAAGCGACTTCGCTTGTGGTTTCGATTGGGATCGTTCTAAGCAGGCTGTCGCTTGTCACATCCCAGAGTTTGAGGGCGTCGCCATAATAAAACGTGGCGACCTGTGCACCATCGGATGAAAGCGCGAATCGATAATTATCCGTATGAACGGAATGATGGGCGCTGCCATCGTCCATGCTCCAAAAGCCAAGCACCTGATTAGCGCCGTAGGCGGCCAGAAAACGCCCATCAGCCGTGAAGCGCATCTTTCCTTCAACTGGGAGTATCCAGAGCAGTTTCCAATCGGCAGTGCGCCACACTCGAATACCTGATTTTAAGATACTGGCGGCAAACAACCGACCATCTGGTGAGAACTGGATACTTTCGACATCTGCGCCAAACGATTTCCGTACCATCCACGTTTTGACGTCGCGTATGGAAATTTCGCCGCCAGTTGAAATTGTTGCCATCAACGCGCCATCAGCTGAAAAAGATACACTTTCGCCACACTCATGCTGCTGCCCTGGCAGCTCATACAGCACTTTGCCATCGGATACATCATAGACCTTGAGCGGTCCGTCCCGATCGCTGGCCGCTACGATTGAGCCATCCGGTGAGAAGGCGATTTCGCTGGCAGAACTAGATTCGGTGGGCCAGGTCCGCAGACAACCACTGCGCCCCGTCGCAATGTCCAGCCATTCGCAGGGCTGCAAACTGTTACCGACAAGACTAAGGCCAGCAGCAAAGAGCGAAACACTCCACATCAGCCCAAGCACCGGACGGCCAATCCACCGCTTTGGATTAGCCGCGTCAGGCAAGTCAATTATCGGCGGAGTCTCTGGCAAAGGGCGAAACAACAATAGATCGTCTGCGCGAGCAAATCCGATCTTTCGCCAGAGCGGGTTTGCTTTCGAGGTCGGCTTCAGCCTATATACCGCGAGCAATGGAAAAACAATAAAATATCCATACCAAAGCAGCTTCCAACCCAACTCTTCAAAGTTTCGGGCAGAGTTCGACAGGAAGATCAACCACAACGGCCAGAACAGTGCATTCCACAGTGCTTGCGCGACGATTGACCACACCTGCCGACGCGGCTGAGTGTGCCGCACACGAATAGCGGCAACCATATAAGCGGCGGCAATCCACAGAAACGGCAACACGAAAGCATACGGCGCAATAGTCGCAACTAGATCAAGCAACGCCATCGTATCGATCCTCGACCAGTGCCCCCGCACCACTCCCGAACCTACACCCAGCCCCTCACTATGCACTATGCATTATGAATTGTGCATTGCTCACGGTCGATCATCCAATCTAAACCCATGCCCGCGCACCGTCACCAGATACTCGTGCTCCTTATCCACTTCCGCCAGTCGATCGCGCAGACGGCGCACCAGCGCATCGATGGCCTGCTCGGTGATACCGGCCTCATCGGATTCCGGCCACACCGCCGCGATGACTTCCTCGCGCGTGATGACTTTGCCTTTGCGCTCCCACAGCGCTTCCAGCAAGCGATACTGCGACAGCGACAGCGGCGGATCGAGCACCGCGCCGTTGACCCACACTTGCCGTTGACTCTTATTCAGCCGCAGCCCCGGCATCGACACTTTCAGAATCTCCTGTGTCAACGGCAGGGTGGCTTCCGCGCCGACGAAGAGCAGCTTCACGCTGAGCGCGATCTGAATCTCATCGCCGTCTTGCAGGTGCACACTGCCGCGCACGGGCGCGCCGTTGACGTAGGTGCCGTTCTTGCTGCCCAGGTCTTCCACAGCAAAGCCCATCTCGTCGTGAACGATGCGCAAGTGATAGCGGCTCACCTGCCGATCGGGCAGCACCACGTCGCACTCCTCGCCGCGCCCGATCGTCAACACGGACTTCGCCAGCGGCCAGCGCTTACCGGCCAGTTGACCTTCTTGCACCACCAGGATAGGAACCGAACTATCTTGCATGTGTGCCTCCAAAATGTGGGGCAAGATGCCATCTTGCCCTGACGTTGCTTGACAAGCCCCTCGATGTCAGTTAAGCTCTGCGCCGGAGAAGAAGACCCTATGTTGACCCCTGGCGCTGTCCTGCGCGGGCGCTACAAAGTCGTCGCGTCGATCGGGCAAGGGGGCATGGGCGCGGTGTACGAGGCTGAAGATGTCCGCCTCGCGGGCCGCCGCTGTGCCCTTAAAGAAGTCAAGCTCGATCCGAACATGACGGATGAAGCGCGCCGTCAGGCTCAAGAACAATTCTATCGTGAAGCCAGCGTCCTCGCGCGGCTCGATCATCCCACGCTGCCCAAAGTCTCCGACTACTTCTCCGAAGACGACATCGACTTTCTGGTCATGGACTTTGTGCCGGGCCGCGACCTCAAAGACATCATGAATGAGGCGCGCCGGGCCGGGCAATTTTTAGACGAAGCCGAAGTGCTGAACTGGGCGGCGCAATTATGCGATGCTCTGGCCTATCTGCACCGGCAAGAACCCGCCATCGTCCACCGCGACATCAAACCGGCCAACATCAAACTCACGCCCGATGGCCGCATCAAACTCGTCGACTTTGGCCTCGTCAAGATCATGGCCGACGACGACGAAAATCGTACGCTGACCGTGGTGCAGGGCCGTGGCACGGCAGCCTACACGCCGCTGGAGCAATATGGCGGCGACACCGGCCACAGCGAAGTGCGCAGCGACCTCTATTCACTAGGCGCGACGCTGTACCACCTGCTCACCAATCAGCCGCCGCTGGACGCCAAGCAACGCTTTCTCAACCCCAGCAAATTGCAGACGCCGCGCCACCTCAACCCCGCCATCAGCGTCAACACCGAGCGCGCCCTGCTGGCTGCCATCGCCATGCATCCCGATCAGCGCCCGGCCACGGTTGAGGATTTCCGCACCCTGCTCTTCAACTCGGCCACACCCCTACCGGTCGTCAACCGCCCGATTAATCTGCGGCGCGAACCGGAGGTGCGTTGGCCGGATGCCGTGCAGCACAATCGCGGCCTTATTGCCGCCGTCATCAGTTTAATTTTACTGTCGTTTATCGTAACCTGGATTGCCGCCCCAATCGAATCGACCGATCCCCTCACGCCTACACTCGCCATCACCGCTACACCGCGTTAGTCAACTGTCATTGAACATTGATCATTGCCAATTGATCATTGCTCATTGCTCATCGCTCATTTCTCTTCTCGGCCCACACCAGCCACACTGTCCCGCCGATCAACGCCACGATCAACGCCGCCCACGCGCCGAAGTTGGCGCGCAGCCAATCGGCGCCCGGCAGACCCAGCCCCAGCGCCGCATACGCCAGCAACGCGCCCGTCACGGCCAACAGCCCCACCCGCAGGGCGCGCGCGCGATCATAACCGGCCACCTGCACACGCCAATAGCCACTGCCGCCCATCACAGCCGCGCCCAGTAACGCCAGAATTAACTCGGCCCAGCGCGCGTGCTGCGGCTTCTCTTCCAGTAACGTCTGCATGAAGCCGGGCTTCGGCGTAGGCGTCACCGTCGGCGTGGACGTAGCCGTAGGGGTAACGGTGGGCAATCGGGTGGGCGTGGCTGTCGGCACCGGCGGCAAGGTCGCCACGATCGCGCCCGCTTCATTGATCGTGATTTGGATCGTGACCGAATCGAGCGCAGGTTCACTCGCCGCGCGAATGAGCAACTGGCCCTGTTTATCCAGCACAAATTCCGTGCGCGCCACGCCGTTGACGGTTGTCCCCCACTGCACCACCGGCGCACTCTCCGCATATTGGAACTGAAAACGCACCGGCGTCCCATCGGGCACGGCGTGGCCGTTGCGATCGACAATCGTGCTGGTGCGGATCTTGGCCGTATCGCCCACGCGTAAGCGCAGCGGCGGCGGCGTGGGCAGCCCCTCGATCACTTCATCGCCCACGGCCAGCTGAATGGTCTGCGACGGTTCCGGCTCGGTTTGGCGCGTCAGGTCGTAATTCAGCGCGGCGACGCTGATCGGCAACCGGCCGTTGGGCACGGCGTCACCCGCCAGCGCGCGCACGGCCACTTCCACAAACGGCGGCGTCTTGCCGTACAGTCCATACACCGCCGTAAAGCGCGCTAGTTCGGCCGCGGTCAAACTATTGGGCGGCCCAAACACCAGACCGATCACGCGCTTGCCGTTCAACAGATCCGGCCGCTGCGCCAGCAGCAGTCGCGCGGCATCGGACGCGGACACATTCCCATCGATCGATTGCAGCGCTAGGACAACCCACAGCGCGCGATCGAAGGCGGGCAGCAGGTCCGGCGCGTCGGGCGCATTAGACAAAAACGATTTGAGTTCAGAGAAGGTGGTGTTAGTGATGTTGTCAGACGGCACGCCATACAACCGCGTGATGGTCTGCGCCACATCATCAACGCGCAGTGTGGGGCGCGGCACGCAGTTGCGGCAGTCCGTGATCAGGCGCGTATCGGTGGCGATGATAAAGGTGTCGCCGGGGCTGGGCGGCGCGGCCGTCAACTGCTCGGACGTGGGCCACAACAGCGTCAACGCCTCGGCCGCAATCTGCCGCGTGGTCGTGATGCCGTTGCCCACCGTGACCGTCACGCTGTTTAGCGGCGCGGCCACCTTGGTCACATCGAACGCCGGATACAGCCGGTATTTCAAGCGCAAAATGCGCTGCACGGCATTGTCTACGCGCGCCTGAAACGCCGGGTCGGTGGAATAGCGCTGCCGGAAAACCTGAATGATCTCGCGCGTCTGCGCGGCTTTTTGTTGCAGCGTGCTGCCCGTCAGGCCGCGCACGATCAACACATCATTGCCCGCTTGAAACGTCTCCAGCGCCACTTGTGTCGGCGAGAACGGCGTGGAATTCGTGGTCGCGTAATAGTCGCGCACCGCCGTCGAGCCGAAGACGTCGCTCATCATCAGGCCGCCCGCCTCGCGCCACGCCTTGACTTCCGGCAATTCCAGCAGCGTTTGCAGCGCGGCGCTGTCCACACTCATGGGCTTGGTGCGTTCGCGGATGTTGCCGCCGTAGCCGCGATAGCGCACATTGGTCGTCAACAGCGCGTCGGCCAGCGGGCGCACATTGCCCGTCGGCAGCGGCATCAAACGGAAGAACGGCGACAG
>JAGOBP010000565.1 GCA_017999195.1 Thermoflexales bacterium | reverse complement strand
CTTCGCGGATGTTGCCGCCGTACCCGCGATAGCGCACATTGGTCGTCAACAGCGCGTCGGCCAGCGGGCGCACATTGCCCGTTGGCAGCGGCATCAAACGGAAGAACGGCGACAGATCGATTTTTTTAAGATCATCCAATGATCGATCCAGCGTATACGTTTCATCATCCAACGCGCCTTCGCCGGGAAAATGCTTCAGGACGGCGGCCAACCGATCGGCTGATCCGGCCCGCAGGCCCCGCACGTAAGCCTGGCTCAACGCGCCCACCCAGTACGGATCGCCGCCGAAAACCTTGACGCCAGGATCAACCGCCGAGTTGCCGGGCTGCGTGCGCACATCGAGCGATGGGCCAAGCAACAAATTCACGCCCAAGGCCGAGAGTTCCTGCCCCATCACGCTGCCGGCTGCTTCGGCGTTAGCCGTTTGCCACGTCGCGCCGATGGCCATGTAACTGGGCGCAGGCGTCAAACCGCTGGAAATAGGGCTGGCCGGTGCGCCATCGCCGTCTTGCTCCAGGGCCATGAACAACGGAATGAACGGCGAGGGGTTCGCGGCGCGCGTGGTCTGGCGGCTCAGGTTTTGCAAGGACGCGGAGAGCGCCGTCACTTGCGTGGGCGTATTGATGGTGTTGAGGATGTTGCCCTGCTCGGCGGACAAAATCACGCCGCCCACGCGATAGTTGAGAATCAGGTCGGCCACATCGCTGGCGGGCGCAATATCGATGCCGTCGAAACTGACGACAAACAATTGCCCCACTTTGGCTTCGGGCGACATGCGCGGAATGAGTCCGGCGATGAAGGCCTCTTCGCCGCCGGGGTCGGCGCCTTGCGCCACAGCCGAATGCGTCACGGCCAGCAGTACCGCCAAAATCAGTAGAAGGTTAAGCCATCGACGTGCCATGCGGCTAGTATAGTCGGGGTGGGGGGAGTGGTCAACTGGTGATTGGTCGATACTGGTCAACTGGTAATTGGTCGATGGGGAACTGGTGAACCAGTGAACTGATTACCGATCACTGATTACCAATTGACCGATTACCACTCACCAACTCATCAACTCGATCACGCCATCCGGCCCGATCGGATAGCGGCGCGAACACGTGCGGCACTGATAAGCCGTCTCCACCCGATCGAGCGGGGCGCGATCCGTCGGGCAGCGCAGCAACGTGTCATTCCTTGTCCCTTCGGAATTCGCATTGACTTCGATTTCATGATCCGGCTTGATGGACCAGATCAGATCGTAATCAAACTGCCACACCTGAGTCGTCACATCCGATTGGCCCACGGTCTGCAACACCGCCTCGAATTTGGCCTTGGAGAAAGTCTTGCCCGGCATCGCCTTGGCCCCCGTGGCGATGCGATTGGACACCAGCAGCAGGCCGCCCGGCTTCAAGACGCGCGCGCACTCAGCCAGTGCGGCGCGTGTATCGGGCATAAATTCCAGCGCTTCCAGACACGTGACCAGATCAAAGGTGTTGTCCTCAAAGGGCAGCGGCACGGCATGCGCCCACACCCACGTCACGCGCTCGCGATGCGCGGCCACATAGCGCGTGGCTTCGCGCAGCATGCGGCGGGCATTATCCAGTGCGATGATGCGCCCGTGAAAGAGCGGTTGTTGGCACAGGGCCAGCGGCAAACGCGAGGTGCCCGTCGCCACATCCAGCACCAGCGGCTCGGCTTCGCCTTGCAGCGACAACGTCAGCGGTTCACCTAGAAAGCGCGCATCGTCGTAGGGGTCGTATTGCTTAATCGAGTTGTAGCGTGTGGCGACCACATCGTACAACCACGCGACCACGCGTTTGCCCAGGTACGTGCCTTCCGCCAAAATCAATTGCCAGTAGAGAAAAGCGATGATGACGACAAGGAGAAGAATCAGAATGATCGCGGACATGGAACGTGGTGCGTAGTGCGTGGTGCGTATTCCATCACGAAACACGCAGCACGCAACACGTCTATCTAATCGCTAAGGCCGTTACCAGCATCGCCAGCAACAGCCACACCTGTGCGCCTTGCGCAAAGGACAAACCGCGCCGCACCGTCGCCAGCAGCGACTGCGCGACCAACAGGGAAATCACGGCAAAGGCGGCAATGGGTTGTTGGATTGCCACCAAGATGATGACGATGCCAAGTTGCGGCAGCAACCACCAGCGAGCCTGCTGGCCGCCGCGCGCCAGATCGACGGAACTGCCGTAAGCCACGGCAAACAATGCGGCCACCCCCGCCGAGAACGGCGTCAAGGTGCCAAAGGCGGCGTGTCCCAGCACCCAGGCCAACCCCATATCCAGCGCGCCGTGCGCCACGTGCGAGGCCCGCCCATGTTGATGCTCCAGCAACACGCCAATTTGCGTCAGGGCAAACGCGCCCAGACTCAACGTCAACGCCGCCCATCCGATGACGGCGCTCAGGACCAGGGCTAAGCCGCTGGAAACGAGCGCGCTCAGGACGGGCGTGCTGGCTTCCGGCCATAAGACCTGACGCCACCACACGCGCGTGCGGGCCACCCAATGTTGAGCGCGATCGGCGGGCGAACCGGGACGCGCCAACGGCCACGGCTGCTGGATGGGCGCGGGCGTAACGTGCGACCAACGTGCCAGCAATTGCGGCCAGTCCGTCTCGACCAGGCCCCACCACGCCGTGGCCCATGCGCCGTCGGCCAGCAGCACGGCCAAGAGCGCGATCAACACGTCGCGGCCCGTCCAGACAAAGGCACTCGACACGATGATGCCGCATAGCACGGCCCAGGCCGGGCTTAGCCACAAGGCCCGCGAACGGGCCGGAATTTGAATGCGAATGAAGTGACCGGTTTCAAGGTTCAAGGATCAATTCTCACGGCACAATTCACAGATAGTTTGCGTCACGCAGCCACGCTTCCGTACGGCGCAGGCCTTCATCCAGCGAGAAACGAGGCGACCAACCCAGCAGGCGCTGCGCTTTGGCGGTGCTGAGCTGTGCCTGCCCTGTCACAAAGCCCAACATCGTCCGCGAGATCGACGGCGGGCGGCGCGTGATCTTTGACACGACTTCCGACGCCGCGCCGCCGAGCCACGCCAGGGCCGCCGGGATCGATCGGGCACGCTTACCCGCCATAGCCGCGTACCGGCCAAAGAATTCGCGCCAGGGCACATCGCCGTCGCTGATCGTAAACGCTTCGCCGATCGCGCCATCACAC
>JAGOBP010000069.1 GCA_017999195.1 Thermoflexales bacterium | reverse complement strand
CGCTGTTGATTGCGGAAGGTTTCCAGTCGCCGGGCTATTGCTGCGGCCAATGTGGCTACCTCAGCGCGCAATCGATGGCGCGTTGTCCGTACTGCGGCGGTTTGTTCGAGCAAATTCCCGATGCGGCGGAAGCCGTGATCAGCAAAGTGGTGGAACAAGGCGGCCAGGTGGACATCGTGAGCGGCCACCGCGGCCTGACCGAGGCCGGTATCGCGGCGTTGCTGAGATACTAGAGATTAGCGGTTGTAAATTGAAAGCTGGAGAGGAGTCGTGAAAGCGGCTCCTCTCTTTTCTATCCTCCAAATTCCAATTTCCAGTATAATCGCGCGCATGAAGATTTACTTCTCCGGTTCGATCAGCGGTGGACGCGAACACGCGGCGATTTATCAACAGTTGGTGGCGCATTTGCAGGCGTTGGGCCACGAAGTCCTATCGGCGCATGTGGCCGACCCTGACGTGTTGGAACGCGAAAAAGACACCGCGCCGCGTATCGTCTTCGAGCGGGATGTGGCGTGGGTGCACGCGTGCGACGTGATGATCGCGGAAGTGAGTACGCCGTCGTTGGGTGTGGGTTATGAATACGGCTTGGCCGTGCAGCTGGGCAAGCCGGTGTTGTGCGTGTATCGATCGGGCTTGCGCCTGAGCAAGATGATCACGGGCAATCCCGCGCCGAATTTGAAAGTCGCGACCTACGCGACTGAAGCCGAACTTGAACGCATCACGTTTTCTTTTCTGGAATCATTGACCACCACACAAGTCTAATTGCGCAAAGGAGACCGATGGATCAGCCTGAAGCCCACAAGATTAAGCAACCGCCCGTGCTGTTCGACCAAACCCAAGTCTTGCTCTCGCAGGCTGCTGCGTTCCTGGGCGGCCCGCTGGTGACGTACTGGAATAGCCCGCAAGGCTCGGTCTGTCAGAACGATGTGGTGGCGTTGTATGAATTGTTGGAGAAGATTGGCAAGCACGACTTGATGTATCTGCTCATCAAATCCAGCGGCGGCGATGGGCGCGCGTCGCTGCGCCTGGTGAATTTGCTGCGCCAATACTGCAATCGCTTGATCGCGCTGGTGCCGCTGGAATGCGCCTCGGCGGCCACGATGATTACGCTGGGCGCGGATGAGATCATGATGGGCCCGATGGCGTATCTGACGCCCGTCGATACGTCGTTGACGCACGACCTCTCGCCGCTCGATCGCGACAACGCACGCGTCAGCGTCAGCCTCAACGAACTCACGCGCGTGATCGGCCTGTGGCGCGCAGAACAGGCTGAATCCAAGGAGAATCCGTACAAGGCGCTCTTCCAATACGTGCATCCCCTGGTGATCGGCGCGGTCGATCGGGCGGAGTCGTTGTCGATCATGTTGTGCAAGAGTTTGCTGGCCTATCACATCGATGACAGCGCCAAGGCCGATCAAATCTCACGCACGTTGAATAGCAAATATCCGTCGCACAGTTATCCCATCCTCTTTGAAGAAGCACAATCGATCGGCCTGAAGGTGACGCATATGCCCGCTGAGATCAATACGCTGCTGCTGGAACTCAACGAACGCTACAGCGAAATGGGCCAGCGGTCCACCACCGACTTCGACGACACGCACGCGCACAGCAATGAAATTCTCAACATCTGGGAAGCGGCCAACCATCAAGTCTATTATCAACAGGACAAAGACTGGTTCTATCGCACGGAAGAGCGCCGCTGGATTACGCTGAACGACAACAGCAGTTGGCGTCACATGGAACACATCGACGGGACGACCTACACGACGTTGCTGCATATTGCTTGATGACTTAAGCTCCACACCTTGAACGTCATTGCGAGAAGGCCGTTAGGCCGACGAAGCAATCTGGTCTGTGGAAAACAGATTGCTTCGCTTCGCTCGCAATGACGGTATATGCGGCAAGTCACTGAGACATCGAGGAGAAAGCATGACCGCTCATGATCGATTCTTTACGCAAGCCGTTCACGCGGGGGGCGACCACTCTGCGGCTGGTGGCCATCCGATTGCCCCTTCGATCGATCCCGCAGTGACGTACACGTACGATGACATGGGCGATCTGTCGGGCGCGCTGCATGACGGCATGGGCTATTCCTACATGCGCTATGGTAGCCCGACAGTCGCCGCGTTGGAAAGCGCCGTGGCCGAACTCGAAGGTGCAGAAGAAGCCATCGCCTATGCCACGGGGATGGCGGCATTGCACGCGGCGTTTGTGCAAGCGAATATTTCGGCGGAACATCCGCTTATCGCGGCGCAGAATGTGTATGGCGCGACGTTCTCATTGCTGCGAAAGATGTTCGTGCCGGGCGAGTCGGTCCACTTTGTTGAGATCACCGATCGAGCCGCGGTACAGGCCGCGATTGATCGTTTTCAGCCGCGCGCGATTTTTCTTGAATCGATTTCTAACCCCTTGCTGAAGATTCCGCATTTGCCATTGATCGCGGATGCGGCACACGCCGTAGGCGCGAGCGTGATCGTCGATGCGACGTTTGCCACGCCGTATGTGATGCCGCCCATCAAGTATGGCGCGGATGTGGTGGTGCATTCGGCCACGAAATATTTGGGCGGCCACGGCGATGTGATGGGCGGCGTCATCGCGACAACTGCGGCGCGGGCGGCTGAGTTGCGAATGCAGTTGCGCTTGTATGGTGGCAACCTCGGTCCGTTTGAGGCGTGGTTGGTGTTGCGCGGCGTGCGGACACTGGCACTGCGCATGCGCGAGCAATGTGCGAATGCAGCACAGGTGGCGCAATGGTTGAGCGAACAAGCATCGATTGCGAAAGTGATCTATCCCGGCCTGTCCGATCATCCCGATCACGCAACGGCGCGCGAGTTGTTCCGCGAAAATTGTTTTGGCGGCATGGTCACGTTTGAATTACGTGACGCCGATGAAGCCAAGGTATTTCGCTTTATGGAAGCACTGAAGCTGATCCGCTGTGCGACCAGTCTGGGCGATGTGTATTCGCTGCTGCTGTATCCCGCGCAGTCCAGCCATCATGCTTTGGGCCGCGAGGAACGCTTGCGACAAGGCATCGGCGATGGGCTGGTGCGGCTGTCGTGTGGCATTGAAAGTGCCGACGACATCGTGGCGGATTTGGCGCAGGCGTTGAACGTGACGAGTAACGAGTAACCAGTGAACACGCACCACGCATCACGCACCCCGCCACACGTACCACGCTTGCTCATTGGTACACTCCTCATCGCTGCTTTCTTGCGCCTCTGGCAGATCGGAACGCTGCCGCCCGGCCTGCACTATGACGAGGCCGCCGACACGATCATCGCGGAACAGATCGCGCGCGGCGAAAGCGCGCCGATCTTCATCGAGGCGTACACTGGCAAAGAAGTGCTGTTCTTCTATTGGGCTGCCGCGTGGATGAAGTTGATCGGCCCGTCGGCGTTTGCGATGCGGTTGGCGGCGGCGCTGCTGGGCGTGTTGACTGTCGCGGCGACGTACCGGGCAATGGCAGAGATATTTGGCCCTGACCCTCACCCTACCCTCTCCCGAAAAGGAAGAGGGTATGTAGCACTGCTGGCAGCGATTTTTATCGCCACCTCGTTCTGGCATATCCTCATGAGCCGTCTGGGCTTCCGCTCGATCAGCGAACCGTTGATTCAGGCGTTGGCGCTGGCGGCGGTGTTTCGCGGCTTACGGTTGAATCGCACTCGCTGGTTTGTTGTCGCGGGTGTGTTCGTGGGCTTGAATCTTTATACATACCTCGCCGCTCGGTTGTTCCCCATCGGCATTGCGCTTATTTTCCTGTATTTTGTGGCCTTTGATCGCGGCCACCGACTTGATCGAGTGACACAGTTGGTGGTCACGGTGGCTTCAGCGGTGATTGTGTTTCTGCCGCTGGGCGTGTACTTCGTGCAACACCCCGCCGCTTTTCTGACGCGCATTCAACAGGTCGCGCCGCGCGGCGATCAATTCGCACCGTTGTTGGAGAATGTGCTGCGCGCACTGGGGATGTTCTTCATCGAAGGTGATCCGTACATTCGCTTCAACTTGCCGGGGCGACCGTTGTTTCCGGTAGTGTTGGGAGCGTTGTTTCTCGTCGGCGTAATCGGTGTGTTGGTCGGAATGTTTCGCGGGCGGACGGTGCAGCGGCGCGGCGCATACTTCAGTTTAATCGCGTTGACGTTGATCATGCTGTTGCCGACGGCGCTGGCCGTGAACGAAATCACACCGAGCAATCTGCGCGCTATTGGCTTGATGCCGATGGTGTTTGTGTTTCCGGCATTGGGAACGTGGTGGTTGGGCAAAAGCATTTGGACACGGATTACACGGATGAACACAGATTACAAGGATCGAATTGTGTTCATTCGCGGTGCCGTCGTGCTTGTTTTGATCGCGACAGCCGTTGAAGCCAGCACAACTTACTTTGGGCAATATGTGAGTGAGCCGCAGCTGTACATTCAAAGCGACGGTGATCTGGCGGCTATTTCGGCAGTGTTGAATCAAGCGAAGAGTGATGGGTCGGTGTACATCGCGGCACTGCACTATCGCCATCCGACGGTGGCGGCGCTGGCCGAGAAATACAGCGAATTTAAGTGGCTGTCGGGCAATCGCGTGGTTGTTTTGCCTGATAGTCCAGTGAATTTATATTTTGCACGCTTGGCTTTGCCGGATGAAGCGTGGCTCAAACGCTTCTTGCCAGACTCGGCATTGATGGCTGCACCGCTCGCGCCCGATGGGCAAACGAATTATCGCGCGTATCATCTCGATACACAGCCGATGATTGAGCCGCAAATCAAACTCAACGTCAATTACGGCAACATCATTCAGTTGATGGGTTATGATCGAGAAGACTTGCCCAAGGCTGGACTTTCGTCCAGCCAGAGCAACACATTGGGAGTGACACTCTACTGGCGGGTATTGAACAAAGCTGATCGTGGCGACTACTCAACATTCGCACAGTTGCGCGATGCATGGGGCTTTGAGTGGGGGCAGACCGGCTCGTTTGATTATCCGTCGGAAGAATGGTCGCCGGGCGAGATCATCATCAATCGGTTGGATGTGCCCATCGCGGCGGGCGCGCCGCCGGGCGATTATGAGTTGCGCGTGGGCTTATTCTCGCAGAGCGCAAACGCGCGGCTCAACATCGTTGCGGCAGATGGCGGCTTTGGCGGGACGGTGGCGCAGTTGACGCCGTTGGCGTGGGATCAGCTCACGACGGATGCGGTGCAGTTGAACATCGGCACGCGCGTTGATCAGGAAGTGGTGCCTGGCTTGAAGTTGCTGGGCTACTCTATCGAAACGACTTCGGCCAAGCAGGGTGCGCCGCTCGGGTTTACGCTGTTCTGGCAAAGCACTGCGCGTTTGAGCGATGAATCGATCAAACTAGAATTGGCCTCATGCGGATGCGCGCTTCAGCCGAAAACCACTACACCATTGACGACGACGCGCCCCGTGCACAATGCCTATCCATTTGATCAATGGACAGCGGGCGAGATCGTGGCCGATCGTTATCGCTTGCGCTCACCGATCGATTTAACTTCGGGCGACTATACGTTGAAAGTGGCCGTCGGAGCGAGTGAGCCGATCGAGTTGGGGACGCTCAATTTGTATCAAGGCGATCGGGTGATGGATGAACCGGCGATCGAACATCGCGTGAATGCACTGTTTGGTGAGGCGATCGAACTGGTGGGCTACACCCTCGATCGGGGCACAGACGCGATCGGGTTGACGTTGATCTGGCGTGCGGTTCGAGTGATCGATCAAGATTACACCGTCTTCACGCACGCCCTGGATGCGACGGGCAAACAAATCGGCGGGCAGGATAATCAGCCGCTGCAAGGCGCGTATCCCACGTCATGGTGGATACCGGGCGAGTATATCCGCGATACGTACACGCTGCCCCTGGCCGACGCGATTGAGATTGGTTTATACGATCCCGAAACGGGCGCGCGTTTGGGTGAAACACTCCGGCTGCGCTGATTGGCAATTCGGTGCGCGCGATTTATACTTGAGCCAGCCTCGTTGTAAAGGGAGACTACGATGAGCACTCAACCACCCGCGGGTCCACCGGAACCGATCGCCGCGACCTCACAAACCTACATCTGCCCCAAGTGCGCCGGCAAGATGAACTTTGAGGCAGCCAGCGGCATGCTGAACTGCCCGTTCTGCGGGCACAGCATGCCCGTACCCACGACCACGGATGCGGTCAAAGAACATGATTTGCTCAAGACCTTGCAAGATGATTCGGGCAAGGCGCACGGCTACGGCACCGACGTCAAGGCCATCAAGTGCAAGAGCTGTGCCGCAACGGTGAATGTGCCCGCCAATGTCACCTCGACGCAATGCCCGTTCTGCGGATCGAATCAGGTCATCGAGCAGAAACCTGATCCCAAGTTGATTCAACCGGAATCGGTGGTGCCGTTTGGCGTCGATGAAGCGACGGCGCATCGCAAGTTCCGCGACTGGCTGGGGCAAGGGTGGTTTCATCCCAACGATCTGAAGGCGCTGGGCGGCGGCCAAAAACTGCGCGGCGTGTATCTGCCGTTCTGGACCTTCGATGCGCACGCGGAAAGCAACTGGCGCGCCGAATCGGGTGATCACTATTACGTGACCGAGTGGGTGACGGTGACGCGCAACGGCAAGCAGGTGCGCGAGCAGCAGCAAGTGCAGAAGACCCGCTGGTATTGGACCAGCGGCCATCACAGCGGCGAGTATGATGATGTGCTGGTGTATGCCACCCGCAGTATCAATCTCAAAATTTTGCAAAAAGTTTACCCGTACGACACGCAGAAACTGCTGACCTACAAGCCCGATTTTCTGGCGGGCTGGAGCGCCGAGGCGTATCAGATTCCGCTGGCCGAGGCGTGGCCGCTGGGCCGTGATATTCTCTACGGCCACGAGCGCTCGGCCTGCGATTCGCTGGTGCCCGGCGACACCCATCGCAATCTCAGCGTCAGCACCGACCTGTCGCAGTTGACGTACAAGCATGTGTTGCTGCCGGTGTGGGTGGCCTCGTATCGCTATAACAACAAGACCTTCCAGTTCATGATCAACGGGCAGACGGGCAAAGTGCAGGGCGAGAAGCCCATCTCCGCGATCAAGGTCGCAATTGCGGTGGTTGTCGCGTTGATCGTCATCGGCGTGGTGCTGTATCTGATTTCGCAGGCTGAGGCCAGTAATAGCAGCGGGGAAATTTTGCTGTACCACGAGTATGCGCGGTTGCAGATCGAGACGCTGCCGTTATTGATGTGAGTAAATCTTTACGACGCTCCGCCGGGGCGTCGCTTTTTCAAGAGGACAATTTATGGATACCGGTTTGAATTTGGCCTTGCAACAGCTTAGCCCCACGCTCGATGGCCTGATGCGTGTGCTGTCGCTGTTTGGGCAAGAAGAAGTGTTCATCGTCATCATTGGCCTGTTCTACTGGTGCATCGATCGCGGTCTGGGTGCGCGCCTGTTGTTGCTGTTGTCGCTATCGGACTTCACAAACGGCCTGCTCAAGTGGACGTTTCACTCGCCGCGCCCGTACTGGATCGATCCCAACGTGAAGGCGCTGAGCACGGAGATCAGTTACGGCTTGCCGTCCGGCCACGCGCAATCGTCGCTGACGGCGTATGGGTATCTGGCCGTGTCGCTGAAAAAGCGCTGGATGTGGATCGTGGCGGCGCTGTTAGTGTTAGCGGTGGCTTTCTCGCGCGTGTATCTGGGCGTCCACTTTTTCACGGATATTCTGGGCGGTTGGTTCACGAGCGCGCTGGTCTTGCTGGCGTTCACACAGCTTGAGCCGCGCGTCACGCGTTGGATCGCGCCGAAATCGATCGGGGCGCAGATTGGCGCGCTGGTGGCTGTGTGTTTGATGTTGATTGCGGTATTGATCGGTGTGCGTGCTTCACTCAACAGCGTGATCGATCCAGTCGAATGGCCGGTGCAAGCTGGCCCGATCGATCCGCATAACGCCAATCTACCGGTATCCGATCTGGGCTTGTTTTTCGGCGCCAGCCTGGGCTTGATGTTGATGCAGCGCACGCGCGGCTTTGAAGTGAAAGGACCGTGGGGCAAGCGCACGGCCCGATTGGCCCTCGGCGCGATCGGGGTGCTGGTCATCCGTTTTGGGCTGGGCGCGATCTTTCCCAGTGAGCCGGTGATTACGGCCATGATCTTCCGCTTCGTGCGCTACACGCTCATGGCCTTGTGGGCGATCTGGCTGGCGCCGCTGGTGTTCGTGAAGCTGCACCTGGCCGATCGGGCCGATCAAGCCGATCGGGCTGTTGGCTAATCGGACGTGCGGCACGTATCTCGTGTTACAATTCGCCCCATGTTCACTCGGCTTATTCGTGTTGCGTTGTGTCTGATCGTCGTCTTGATCGCAGTGGCCCGGCCGGTGCAGGCCCAGGCCGATCTGGCGGCGGCTCTGCTGTCGCGCATCAATGCGCTGCGCGTTCAGAGCGGGCTGCTGCCGCTGGCGGCCAACAGTCGGTTAAGCGCGGCGGCCACACGCCTGGCCGACGATATGGCGCAAACGGGCATTGTCAATTTCACGGCCAGCGACGGGTCCACGACGGATAGCCGCATCCGGGCCACCGGTTTTGGCTACTGGCGGGATTTTGGCGTTTGGAGCGAAAATATCTACGGTGGCCAGACCGCCACCCTGGATGAGGCCTGGGCCTATTGGACTGGTTCGCAAGCGCATCGCACGAATTTGCTCAGCACACGGTTCCGCGAAGTCGGCGTCGCAGTTGCAGTTAGCGACAAAGGCACGTTTTTTGTGGCTGATTTTGGCTCACAGCCCAATACCCTGCCGTTTTTCGTCACCGGCGATCCGCCCAATGTGACGCTGCTGCTCACGAATGAGAACGACATCACGACGGGCGAAGGCGTGGCCGTCATGGGGCAGGCGACCGAGGTACGCATTGCGGAAGGCAGCGACTTGCAAGGCGTGGCCTGGCAGCCGTGGGCGCAGTCAATTCTATTCCAGTTATCCGGCACCGGGACGCGCACCATCACGGTTGAGTATCGCGATGAACTGGGCCGCGGCACCAAGTCCACGCGTACCATCACGGTGTCTGATCTGCCGGCGACAACCGATACGCCCACCCCCACTTCGACGCCGACGTTGACTTCAACGCCGCGCGTCACGGGGACGCCTCCAACAGCGACCCCATTGCCGTCGACGGCGACACCCACGACAACGCCCACGCCGCGAATCTCCAGCACGCCCGTAACCTCAACCCCTGAGGCGACGGCGACGGCTAGCGCGACATCTACGGCGACGCCGAGCACAACGCCTCAGCCAACGATCACGCCCAGACCGGCCCTGCCGACTTCCGCGTTGCCAGCGGCAACTTTGCCCGGCCCAGCGACGCTCACTTCGACGCCCGCCACCGCGATTGCGCTGGTCTTTCCAACAAGCGTCTCCGCTTCGCGCCTGACGCCGCCCGCGCCGCACGTTGGCCCCACCGATAAGCCGCTCTTCGCCTCGTTGGATAATGCGCCGGGCGAAGTGCTTCTGACGATCTGCGGGCTGCAAATGGCGGCCGTGGCCTTGATTGCGCTGACTTTGCTGTTCCGCGCCCGCCGCAAGGCTTGAGGCGGATGATATAATGAAAGCAGTTCTACTTGGAGAAGCGGTGTGATCAAATTGATTGCGCTATACAAAAAACCGGCCAATGTGGATGCCTTTGAAGAACACTACGCCAACGTCCACATCCGCTTGGTGGAAAAAATCCCCGGCCTGCGCAAGACCGAATGGACCCGCATGCTGGCCGCGCCCGACGGGGCCGCGCCCTACTACATGATGTATGAGATGTATTTCGACAACATGGCCGCGTATGAAGCCGCGATGAAGTCCGACGAAAACAAAGCCGCGGCCAAAGATTTGATGTCGTTTGCGGGCGGCTTGATCACGTTGATGCTGGCCGAGTCGTACGAAGATGAAGTCCGATCAATGAGCAACGCACAATGACCGACCGAACCTTTGTCGGACGACCGGCAGACGAATTTGGCTTTCAGCACCTGCTCTATCGCAAAGCCGATCGGGTTGCGACGGTCACGTTCAATCGGCCGCAGGTGTTGAACTGCGTCAACTATCCGATGTTGGTGGAACTGGCGACGGCCTTTCACGACGCGGCCTTTGATGATGCCGTGGCCGTGGTGGTGTTGACCGGCGCAGGCGAACGCGCCTTTTGCACCGGCGCGGACATGCGCGAACAGCAGCAATTTGTGGAACGACCCCGCGATTACTACAAGTGGATGGGCGCGTTTATCGAAGCCCACGAGAAGCTGCGCAACATCGGCAAGCCCACCATTGCGCGCCTGAACGGCATCGTCGTGGGCGGCGGCAACGAGTTCAACCTGTCGTGCGATCTAGCTATTGCGGCCGACGACATTTACATTCGACACGTCGGCGCGAGTCACGGCTCGGTGGCGGCGGCGGGCGCAACACAGTGGCTGCCGCTGGTCGTGGGCGAACGGCGCGCGCGTGAAATCCTGATGCTGAACGAAGAGATTCCAGCGCAAAAAGCGCTGGACTGGGGCTTGGTCAATCAGGTCGTGCCGCGCGCCGAACTGGATAATGCAGTCGGGGCGATGGCGCAAAAGTTGATCGCCAAATTCCCGGAAATTATGCGCTATACGCGCCAACAGCTTAACTTCTGGAAAGATTTTGCCTGGCATCAAACGATCGGGCATGCGCGCGATTGGCTGGCGATTCATAACACATCGACCGAGGTGCTGGAAGGCGTGCAAGCCTTTGCGGACAAACGCGCGCCCGATTACGCCGCGCTGCACGATCGGGCGGAGCAGGATCAATCGCCGGAATATCCGCATGGTGCACCGCTGAAATCGTGCCCGCAGTGCGGGGCGCAGCACCTGCCGGCGCAGTTTGAATTTTGCGGCATATGCGGGAGCAAGTTAAATTGAGTTTCCAAGACCAAGTCGTCCTCGTTACCGGCGCAGGTCGCGGCATCGGCAAAGCTATCGCGTTAGCCTTTGCGCGCGACGGCGCGAAGGTGGCCGTCAACGACATCAACCCTAGTTCGTGCGAAGCCGTGGCCCAAGAAATCCGCTCGGGCGGCGGCGAGGCGGCAGCCTTTCACGCCGATGTCTCCAACAAACTCGCCGTGCAGGCGATGCTGATCGATCTGGAAGACCGCTGGGGGCGCGTCGATGTGCTGATCAACAATGCGGGCGTCGAGCCGCACAAGCCGATCGTGCAGCTGGACGAATGGGACTGGGATCGCACCATCGATGTGAATTTGAAAGGCGCGTTCATTTGCGCGCAAAGCGTCGGCCGCATGATGATCAAGCAAGACGGCGGCGTCATCGTCAACATCGCGTCGATTGCGGGGCGGGCGGCGGGCTTGCGCGACCGATCGGCTTACGTGGCGAGCAAGACTGGTTTGATCGGCTTTACCAAAGAGTGCGCGCGTGAATTTGCCGCGCATCAGATTCGCGTCAACGCCGTGTGCCCCGGCGTCATCGTCACCGAGATGACGGCGCATTTGCGTGATAACGAAGCGCAGCTGAAGAAATGGCTGGAAGATATTCCGCTGGGGCGCTTGGGCGAGCCAGACGATGTCACGGGGTTGGTGTTGTTCCTGTGTTCCGATGCGGCGCGCTACATCACCGGGCAAGCCATCAACATCGATGGCGGCAAGGTGATGCTGTAGCAATGACCAATGCCAAATGACGAATGACAAACCAACCGTACGGCAGTGGAGATTGTTCACTCGTCACTTATCACTCGTCAATTCAGG
>JAGOBP010000564.1 GCA_017999195.1 Thermoflexales bacterium | reverse complement strand
AGGAAGCGCAATTGCAGGCCGAGGCGCAAGCCGAAGGTGAGTCACGCATGGCGGCCATCATGGGCCGCAAGGTCGAGCCGATGGTCGAAGCGAAGCCGGTTGAGCCAGTACCCGTGATTGAGGCGGAGCCTGCGGCCATTGCTTCGACTGAGGACACCACCGACTGGCTGGCGCAACTCAGCGCGGTTGCCGCAGCTGCGGCGCTTGAACCTGCGGCCGAATCGTCCGACGAAGAACCGATCGATTGGTTGAAGGGTCTGGGTGAATCCGCCCCAGTGGCTGCTCCGGTGGATGAATTGCCCGATTGGCTGCGCGCCATGCGTCCGCCGGATGATGCCCTGGCGGGTGAATCCGGTCTGGCGGGTGCGCTAGGCGAAATCGAAGCGACCCCGGCCGAGGCCTTGCCCGATTGGTTGCGCGCAATGCAGCCTGCAGCTGACGCCTCAACCCCGACAGAATCTGTGGTAACCGAAGAATTCTCAGTCACTCTTGACCGCGTCAGCGATGAACCGGTGGCTGATCTGACACCGGCCAACGCATTACCCACATGGTTGCAGGATTTGCAGCCATCCACGGCGGCCGCCGAGTTGACGCCAGCGGAGTCGTTGCCGGATTGGTTGCGCAATTTGCAGCCGGAAACGATTGAAGTTGTGGCCGAGCAAGTGGAAGCGAGTGAACCCGTCGTGGAATTGCCTCAAGCCGAAGAAGCACCCAGCGTGGTGGAGGTGGTTGCCGAGCAGCCTGCCGCGCCCGTCACTGAAGCCCTGCCGGAGCCGATCATCACGCCCATCAGCGTGCGCGTGCAGTCGCTGGTGGCTGACGTTAAGCCAGAGAAATCGGCCGCGCCCATCACGCCCACGTGGTGGACGCAATCGGCCGAGGATGAAGGCGAAGCGCCGATCGCCGAACTGCCGGAGCCGGTGCGTATGGCGACCACTACGGCGCGTATGACGGCCACGCCACTCGCGCCCGTGCCTGCGGCGGCGCGACCGCCGATCACGCGCGCAATGCGCGATCGCTTGCCGGAACGATTGACCCGTGAGCCGCGCCGCCGGGATGTTCGACCGGCCGAGCCGCGCCGTGTCGAATCTGCGCCGCGCCACATCGAAGCCGCGCCTGCGCCCGTCAGTTCGGTCAACGTCGATCCATTGGTCGAACAACTGGAAGCGGACAAGTTCAACTACGCCGTGCGCCTGGACTTGGCGCGCGCGTGGTGGTCGATGGGCAATCGGGAATCGGCGTTGGCCGAATATAGCAAACTGATCAATCCCGCCCAGGTCGAGAATCTGAGCGACGAAGAATTGGCCGCCATCGAAGAGCGTGACTTTGCAGATGCCGGGCCGGTGGCCGATGATCTGATCGTCGATCTGGAGCGCATCGTGGAGATTGACGATCATCCCGCGTGGCCGCGCTTGCTGGGCGATCTGTACATGAAGACGGGCGATCTGGCGCGCGCGCTGGAATTGTATCGACGCGCTTTGAGTCAACTGTAAGAAATCAGACCGTCAGGTCTGTTAATCAAGGAGAACATTGTGGAACGTACGTTAGTGATTTTGAAACCCGACGCCGTGCAGCGCGGGCTGATCGGCCAGATTACGGCCCGACTGGAACAGCGCGGCCTGAAACTTGCCGGTATGAAGTTGATCCATATCGACGACGAACTGGCCGGACGGCATTATGCCGTGCACAAGGGCAAGCCGTTTTATGAAGGCCTGATCAAGTACATCACGTCCAGCCCGGTGGTCGTGCAAGTGTGGGAAGGCAAGCGCGTCATCGAGACGGT
Organism: Thermoflexales bacterium; assembly: GCA_017999195.1. Classification (GTDB taxonomy): domain Bacteria; phylum Chloroflexota; class Anaerolineae; order Fen-1058; family Fen-1058; genus JAGOBP01. The sequence goes on along the minus strand of JAGOBP010000564.1, from coordinate 1,387 downwards.
GCGGCGCACCTGCGGCGCGACCAACCCCATCGACGCCGATCTGGGCACCATTCGCGCCGACTTTGGCGTGGAAATCGGCCGCAATCTCATTCACGCGTCGGACGGCGCAGAGACCGCGGCCTATGAAATTCCGCTGTATTTCTCGGATAAAGAACTGGTGTCGTGGGCGCGCGCCAACGACCCGTGGATTAACGAATAACTCGCGCGGTTTAGAAACAGAAGACCCGATCGGTTTGCAAACCGATCGGGTCTTTTTTGTTGGCCGTTGCTGTCGCGCGTTGCGCGCGCGCCGCGTTTTAGCGTCGCCGTCCAAAGAGTCGCAGCAACAAGATAAACAGGTTGATGAAATCCAGGTACAGTTTCAGCGCGCCCATCACCGCCAGACTGGCGTGCGAGCGGCCTTCTGCCACGCCCTGCGCGGCCAGCTGCTTGATGCGCTGCGTGTCGTAAGCCACCAGGCCCACAAAAATCAGAATGCCTGCAAAGGTCAGCAGCCAGTACAGGCCGCTGCTTTGCAGGAATAGATTGACGATGGAAGCGAGGGCGAAACCGATCAACGCCATAAACAACAGGCCGCCAAACTTGGTCAAATCGCGCTTGGTCACCAACCCGATGAAACTCATCACCCCAAACGTGCCCGCCGTGATGACGAAGGTGGACACGATGGAGGCATCGGTATAGGCCCAGAACAGCACCGACAGCACGACGCCATTCAGCGCCGAATACAGCACGAACAAGGCCGTGGCAAGGCCGGGCGAGAGTTTGGCGATGGCCGCTGACAGCACGACCACCAGCACCACCTGGCCGACAAATAGGCCGATGACCAGGAACGGCGCGCGTCCAACGAGGTTGATCACAAAGGCTTCGTTGCTGGCCACAAACCCGGCCACCACCGCCGTGATCATCAGGCCGATGGTCATCAGCAGATAGACTTGCGAGATGACGACATTGACGTCGCCTTCCAGCGCGACGGAGTCATCGTAAGACTGCGAGCGTTGAAATTGCATGGCTCGACCTCCTGGGTAAACGTTATTGCATCTTCAGCACAACCGGCGCTTCTTTCCAGACGTCTTCCAGTTGATAGAAGGCGCGCTGGCTGGTTGAAAACGCATGCACGACGATGTCGATGAAGTCCAGCAAAATCCAGCCAGACTCAGCCTGGCCTTCGATGCGGCGCGGCCGGTAGTTGTGCTTCGCTTGCAGGGTCTCAACGACATGGTCGATGATGGCTTTTAGCTGGCGCTCGCTGGCGCCGGAGCAGACGACGAAGTAATCGACGTGGGGCGATAACTGTTGAATGTCCAGCAAGACGATGTCTTCGCCTTGCTTCTCTTCGATGGCATCAACGACGCTGTGGGCAAGTTCTAGAATATCCAGAGTATCCTCC
>JAGOBP010000563.1 GCA_017999195.1 Thermoflexales bacterium | reverse complement strand
GCCCAGAAGGCCACGGTCAAAGACTTGTTCGCTAAATCAATGTCGTTGACGGTAGCGAATTGACTGCCGTTGAATTGCGCCGCATAACCCGCCGCGCCCGCTTGCCCGGTCGTGGGACAAGTCACGCCGCTGCATGTGCCATTGCGCGGCGGCAAGTTGCCGGACACATCTGCAAAGGTCGTCGCCGCGCCCGACTCTTCAAAGCGCAGCCACGTCTCGGCAAAGTTCGACGCTTCGCGCCGATCATTGATCAACGCACCTGCGACGAGGTTGAGATTCGCCACGCCCGAAGTCGCCGTTGATTTCACCTGCACATTGCCCGCCATGTCGGTCGCTTCAAGTGGCTGCAACACAAACGTCGTCGGCGCGACACTGCTATCGACTGCGGCGGGGAAGTCCGCGCTCAACAGGCCGTTGGCATAGCGATTGAACAACTCGTTCTTCACGGTCGCGCTGTATGCGAGCGTATCGCCCGGTTTCACCACGGCATCATTCGGATTATAACGGGCGTTCATCAACACCGAAATCTCGGTGGCCGTCAACGCTCGATCGAATACGGCAACCTCATCGAGCCGCCCGCTGAAGTAGCCGTTGGGCGCAACATCGGAACCGATGCGCACGGTCTTGTGCGGCACGATCATGCCGCCCGTAAACGCGGCATTTGCGGCTTCCACGCCGTTGATGTAAATCCGCACGGTGCTGCCATCATATGTGCCTGCCACATGCGACCATTGATTCAGCGGAATGGCCGAAACCGTGGACAAATCCAGATTCGTGCTCAGATTTCCAACGATAAAACGAATCGTCCCATTGGAACTGAGATTGAGCCAGTAGCCCGCGCCCGCATTATTTTCCTGCGCGACGATGGGACTGTACCCCACGTAATCGGCTGGATTCACCCACGCGGCCACGGTTACGGCGCTCACCCGATTGGTCTCAAACGCCGAAAAATCATTCAGCGTGATCACATCGTTCGCGCCATCGAAGAGCGCCGCAGTGCCGAAGCGACCTTGCACGGCGGCCACGGGACAAGCAGTCGAGGAGCACGTCACGGGGTTGATGTAACCCGAAGCATCGGCAAACGTCGATGCACCGTTGGCCTCTTCGAGGCGTAGCAACAGGCGCGGCGCGCTCACTTCGCGCACGCTCGATTCATAGGTCAACACTTGCGGATTAGACACCGCGCGCGGATTGAAGCCAAAGGTCTTCTCTTGGAAATCCGTCAGCCCATCTTGATCGCTGTCGGCTTGCAGCGGATCAGACGTGAACCACGTGCGCAACGGTGTGCCGTTCGCCGTGAAGCCATAGACAAATTCCCAGCCAGTCTGTTCTTCTTTGTCGGTCAGGCCGTCGCCATCGGTGTCTTGCTTGAGCGGATTCGTGCCGAGCACGGCTTCATCGGCATCGAGCAAACCATCGCCATCGGTGTCGGCCTTGATCGGGCTGGAACCAATCGAGAGTTCGTAAGCATCGCCCAGTCCATCGAGGTCGGCATCCCAGCGGCTATCATCGGGATCGCTGCCGCCATCGATCGGGTTGAGTAGGCCGTCACCATCCGCATCGAGTTGGCGCGCAAAAGTCGCATCGCCACTTTGACCCCACGCCAACGAATAGCCGCCATCCTTCGCGCTGAGCGTGTAGAAAGCATCGAGCGTGGCCGGGAACACATCGTACTTCAAGTTCTGCCCCAGATCGATGTGCTGTGTGGCGCTATCGGTGTTGATGTAACAGATCGGAATCAAGCCCACATAGGGCACCGGCGGCATCAACGGCACGGGCACCGCCCAGCATTCCTGCACCGGCACGGCGTACGCTTCCGACAAGAACAACTGCACGGGGCGATTGATGCCCGTGTCTTGCAGCGGCGATTGCGCGGCACTGACACTCTTCGCGATGAAGATCGCATCGGATTGGCCGGGCACGCTTTGCCAACTGCCGTCCATCGTCTTGCGTTTCACGCCGTCATGGAAGTCGGTCTTGCTCGTTTGCAACTTGTAGTCGAACGTGGCCGTCTTCAGGTTGCTCACGTTGTATTGCCAGAAGTAAGACAGCGCCTTCCAGTCGAAGGGAATGGGGATGACCCGGTCTTTGAACTCATCGCTGCTCGTGTCGTCGAACAGGCCGTTGAGGATCAACGTGTTGGTGACGTTGATTTGATAACTCAGTTGATTGTCGCTGGCAAAGCCTTTATTCGCATCGACCAGCGTCGTATCGAAGCCGCTGATCTGCAAGCGATCGCCCTTGGTTAAATTCCCCACGAGCGTGCGACTACTGTAAATCAAGCCTTTGATCAATTCAGCGGTCAGCCCGCTGAGACCTTTGCAGAAGCGTTTGCCAAAGGCATTATTCTCCGAGAAGTCACTGCCTACGGCACCACAAACCGCCGTGATCACCGCATCGATCAAACCGATGACAGCGGCGATGATCTGTCCCACCACGGGAATCAATGTGATGGCGAACAAGATCACGGCGACGACCGTGGCCGCGATCACTTCGGCCAACGCCGCGTTAAACGCGAGGCTGCCAAACTGCAAACCGCTCTTACCCACTTGATAAGCGAACGCACCCCAACCGAGCGCCGTACTCACGATCAAGCCCACGACGCCCGCTTTGAGCGAGGCACTGGTCAGGGAGCGAAGTGATACTGTCGCGGGTGCGCCCGCGGCCAGACCGCCTGTCGCTACTTTGTTGATGATATCGAGCGAGCCTTTCAACGCCAGCACGACGTGCAGGCCATTCAACGCCTGGTTCGCGGTCGATAGACCTTCGCCGCCCTGGCGCGTCGCGCCCCACACACTCAGACTGACCGCGCCCAATGCGCCCACCGTCATCAGGCCGCCGCCGACCTTGCTGCCCGTGCGTTGAGCGCGCGTGGCCGTGGTGGCGTTGGTGCGCGCCCAGTTGGGCGTGAAGGCATCGGTCCATTTGTCCTTGAGGCCGCGGAAACCTTTACCCAGAAATTCCTGAAACTTCTGGCTGGCCGTCAATTGCGTATTGCCCAGCGGCACATTGAAGGATGTCGTGGCGAAGGCACTGCCTGTCAGAAACGTTGGATTGCCGCGACTCACCGCGCGGGCCAGCGCCTCATAGCCGCTGTCCGCGATGTCCTTGACGAACTCATTGACGACGCCGCCCTTCAAGCCGATGCTGGTCTTCACCCGATCGACCAACGCGCTGTCCGGTGATGCTT
>JAGOBP010000068.1 GCA_017999195.1 Thermoflexales bacterium | reverse complement strand
CGCATGAAGTGAAATTGATGTACTGGGACAAACTTCCGGCTGAGACGTTGCAGCGCGATTTTAATTACTTTATGCGCGTGAACCTGGTGACGCAGTTGCCCCAGAACGTGCAGACGCGCGCGATTGACGGGGCCGAGATTGTGGCGCGCTCGGCGGACGGGCGGCAAGAGATCAGCGGCGGCGGTTTCTTTAACTTTGTGCTACCGTTCTTTGTGGGTTTCTTTTTCATTATGACCGTGATGGGCGCGGGCGGTTACTTGCTGCAAGCCGTGACGGATGAGAAAGAAAATCGCACCGTGGAAGTGATGGCGACCTCCGTCACGTCTGAACAGTTGATCGGCGGGAAGGCACTGGGCTTGATCGGTGTGGCGTTGACGCAGATCGCGATCCTGATCGTGGTGGTGGTGCTAGGCATTGTGATCGGTTCGCGCTTCCTCGATTTTCTGCGCGAGGTGAGTGTGCCGTGGTCGCTGCTGCTGACGATTCTAGTGTTTTTCGTGCCGTCGTTTGCGTTGATTGCGGGCATGATGATCGCCATCGGCGCATCGGTGACGGAGTTGCAGCAGGGCCAGCAGTTGGTGGGCGTGTTGAATACCCTCTTTACACTGCCGTATTTTTTCGTGATCGTATTCTTCACCGCGCCGAACAGTACGCTGGCGACGATCTTGACCTTGTTCCCGACCACGGCGTTTACGACGATCACGCTACGCTGGGGCGTGGCGTCGATTCCGGTCTGGGAGATGATCGTCAGCTGGCTGCTGCTGGTCGCTTCGAGCGGGCTGATGGTGTGGGCGGCCGCGCGCGTGTTTCGCGCGGGGATGCTACGCTATGGCCAACGCCTGGATTTCAAGAGTATGCTGCACGCCGTGCGCGTTAAGGCACAGTGAGGGTGAGTCATGCGTAACGTCTGGATTATCATCAAGCACGAAATGAAAACCACGCTGGCCAAGCGATCGTTTTGGTTGACGACGTTCTTGCTGCCGCTGGCGATCTTTGTCATGAGTTTCGGATCGCAAGCGCTGTCACAGAGCGCGGTGGCGCAAGACGGTTCCAGCCCGTTTGGCGGAAGTGGGCCGGCGAATTTGCCGGTGGGCTATGTGGATCTGGCGGGTCTGATCACGACCATGCCCGACGATGTGCCCAGCGGTGTGGCTTGGAAGAGCGTGCGGCTGCGGTCGTATGCCGATGAAGCCGCGGCGCAAACCGCGCTCGCTAACGGCAAGATCAACAAGTATTATCTGGTGCCGGTTGACTACGTGCAGACGGGCCAGTTGATTGTGGTGGACAGCAACTTCAGCGTGTTCAACAGCCTGGATAATAACGAGTTTTTTGAGTACATCCTGCAATTGAATTTGACGGGTGATGCGCAGGTGGCGCGCGCATTGATCGATCCGACCGAGCAGACGGGGCAATACGCTCTGGCACCGCAAGCCACGGCGCAGAAGGATGAACTGGCGGCGTTTGGCGTACCGTTTGCGGCGTTGTTTATTTTCTTCTTTGTCATTACGATGACGGGCGGCTTCATGCTGCAAAGCGTGTCGAAGGAGAAAGAGAACCGCACGATCGAAGTGCTGTTGCTGAGCGTGCGGCCGCGCGATGTGATGTTGGGCAAGATCGTGGGGCTGGGGATGGTGGCGTTGTTGCAAGTGGTGGTGTGGGTGGGCGGCGGTCTGCTGCTCATGGGGCGCGAACAAATGTCGGCCATCGCACTGCCCGACGGCTTTTTGATCTGGGCGCTGTTGTATTTTGTGCTGGGCTATTTGCTGTATGCGTCGGTGCTGGGCGCGTTGGGCGCGTTGGCTCCATCGGCACGTGAAGGTACGCAGTTTACGTTTTTGGTGTTGCTGCCGTTGATGATTCCACTGTGGATGAGTAACGTGTTGATTCAATCGCCGAATGAAGCGATGTCGATTATCTTCAGTCTGTTCCCGTTGACGTCGCCCACGTCGATGATCACGCGGCTGGCTTCCGGTCCGGTGCCGATCGAGCAGTTGTTGATCGGGCTGGGGTTGTTGGCGGTGACCACGTATGGGCTGATCGTGTTGTCGGCGCGCTTCTTCCGCGCGGATACGCTGCTGGCGATGAACAGTCTGAATCTCAAGCGCATCGTGTACGAGTTGCGGCGTTAGCGAACGGGGCTGCTGCATGTGAAATGAAAAACCTGGCTTAAGCAAAGCCAGGTTTTTGTTTACTGGTACATACGGCGATTTACTTCGCCTTGGGGCGACCAGCCTTCATCGCTTCACGCGAGCGCACGCGGCCTACACGCAGGGCCTTCTTCAGCGCCGATAAGCGCACGCGATAGAGACCGCGATCATCCTGCGCCGCCGGCACACGCTGCGGCAGCGAGCGAACTGCGGAGTCGAGGGTGGTAATCGGGATGCCCGCTTGACGTGACGCTTCGGTCACCGACAGGAACGGCTCTGAATGGCCCAGGGCATCGCGCACTTCATTCGAGGCCCGCGCCCACGCAGGGGTGTTGCGATCGATCAACCACTTGGCAATGATGCCCAATTGCTTGGGCGTCAAGACCGTCGCTAACTCAGCCGCTTCAATCTTCTGCACAAAGCCTTGCGTGCCCTTGATGCGCCATTCGGTCGTCAACACATTATCAAAGGTGTAGACCTGACCGTTGCGCTCGCGCCCCTTTATTTTGATAAAGTAGACAGGCGCATAGCCTTCTTCCAGCGGCGTGGTGCCGAACGAAACAGTCGGCCACATTTCTGCTGGATCGCCGTTGACCAATTCGGCGGCTAGGGTGTTGTTCAACATAAGCGTTATTGCGAATGGGGTGGTCTTGATCGGATTGTGGATGAGCATAGCCGTCTCCTTTAGTTAGTTTGTTGTAGCGATTCTTCGTAAGAATGCGCCAACAACAATGATTATTACCATAACTTCATTATACCGTCAATCGCCTAGATTGCCAAAGCGAATATAAGTATATGCTTGAGCCGTCTTTTTGTAAAGTCTTGCACGTCGCGCCTAAATGTCAAATTCGGTTTGATTTTTGTCGTCAGGTGCAATTTTCAGGCCATTCATGTTGTGCGACTCGTTGCAAATGAAACCAACTTCTTACAATGAGCCGGCGATTTGTTAATCATTGCGGAAGTGAGTAGGCCATTTTCATATCGCGCAAGTTTGAGATAGAATAGGTCTATTCTCAGCGCCGGATCCGTGGCGCATCACAGGGTAAGCTCATGCTCAATATCTTGTCTATCAGTGCTGAAGTTGCACCGTTTGCCAAAACCGGCGGCCTGGGTGATGTGGCTGCTTCTTTGCCTAAAGCGTTGCGCGTGCTGGGACACGATGTGCGCGTGGTGATGCCTGCCTACCAATCGATTGAAGATAGCTATCGCACGGGCAAGTATGCGCTGCGTGCGCTGCCCGGCCAGCTCAGCGTGCCGACGGGTTCCGGCATTATTCCGGTCGGCGTGTTTGAAGGCCGTTTGCCCGATAGCGATGTGCCGGTGTATTTTATCGCCGAGCGCAACTTGTTTGGCCGACCGAGTGTGTATGGCTATAGCGATGATGCGTATCGGTTTGCCCTGTTTAGCCGCGCGGCGCTGGAATTATCATTGGCGCTGAATTTCAGACCAGACGTGGTGCATGGTCACGATTGGCATGCGGCCCCCGCAGTGACGTGGTTATCCACGGCGGGCAGTGTTGATTCGCACTGGCGCGGCACGCCGTCGGTGTTTACGATTCACAACCTGGCGCATCAAGGCCGCACACACTGGAGTGTGTTTGAGTATATGCAGCTGGTGACGCATCGATTGAACGAAGAAGGCTATGATGAAGTCAACTTCATGGCGCGCGGCATTCATCATGCCACGTTGATCAATACGGTCAGTCCCACTTATGCGCGCGAGATCATGACACCGGCCGGTGGCGCGGGGCTGGATGGCCTGTTGCGACATCGCAGCTATGATGTGCATGGCATCCTCAACGGGCTGGATTATATCGAGTGGAATCCGCAAACCGATCCGCATTTGGCGCGGCCGTTCAGTGCCGAACGGTTGGGCGATCGGCTTGAAAACAAGCGCGCTCTGCAAGCACGCGCGGGCTTGCCGCAATTGGATGATGTGCCGCTGGTCGCCATGGTGACGCGGCTGGACTGGCAAAAGGGTTTGGACATCACCGGGCATGTGCTGCACATGCTGTTAAACAACTATGCGGGCAATGCGCAATTTGTCGTACTGGGGACGGGCGCGCCCGAATATGAACAGATGCTGGCGCAGATCACGGGCTATCATCAAACCAAGAGCGCGGCCTTCCTGACCTATGCTGCTGATCTCGCGCCGTTGATCTACGGTGGCAGTGATATGTTCATCATGCCGTCGCGCTTTGAGCCGTGCGGGCTGGGGCAGCTCATCGCGATGCGTTATGGCAGCGTGCCAGTCGTGCGCGCCACCGGCGGCCTGGCCGACACTGTGCAAGATGGCGTGACCGGCTTCACGTTTAATGCCTACAGCAGCGATGCTTTCTGGCAAGCTTTACAGCGCGCCATCTTTATCTACAACGTCGATCGACCCGCGTGGCGTGCCATTCAACGCAACGGCATGGCCGCCGATTTTTCGTGGCAGCGCTCGGCGTTGGGCTATCAACAACTGTACGAATGGGCTATCGCCCGTATGCGCAGCTAACGCTGACCACTCATCACTCACCCGGATTGCGCCATGCCAGATTCGTCTCAGCTTGCTCAGGTTGAATTACTGCAAACGATCATCGATCACTCCGATGATGGTATTGTCGTCGTAAGTGAAGAGGGTCTGATTCTGGAATGGAACCGGAAGCAGGCCGACATTACGGGCTTGTCGCGCGAAGCAGTGCTGGGCCGCGCCATCTGGGAGGTGCAGTTGCAATTGGCGCCGCCCGAACGAAATACCCCCGCCAATCTGGCCGCGGCCCGACAGTTCACTTTGCGCATTCTGGAGTCGGGCAAGATGCCCCGTCTGCCCGGCCTGCAGGAGCAGACCCTCCAGCTCGCCGATGGCACACAGCGCATCATTCAAACCAAGTCTGTGCCCGTGCCCACCGCTCGCGGTTTTATGATTGTGGGCACGGTGCGCGACGTCACCGAACTAAAACGGCTGGAGTCTGATCTGCGGCGCAGTGAAGTACGCTATCGGGCGCTGTTTGAACAAGCGAACGAGGCGATCATGCTGGAAAACGAGCGCGATGAAATCATCGACGCGAATCAACGCGCAGCGAATCTGCTGGGGTACGCGCGCGGCGAACTGCTGGCCCTGCACGTGTCTGATCTGCAAGCGCCGGAAGTGAGAGGCCAATCGGGGCGGGTGGTGGCCGATGAATTAGCACGGCATAACGGCCAGCCTTTTGAATCGATCGATCTGCGTTTCGACGGCAGCCGTGTGCCGGTCGAGATTACCGAGACCCGCCTGTCTGGCCAAGAAGCGGGCCTGGTGCTGGCCATCGTCCGCGACATCACCGGGCGCAAGCGCATTGAACAAACGCTGCGGGAAAGTGAAGAACGCTTTAGACTGGCGTTTCAGGCCGCCGCCATTGGCAAAGCATTAGTATCAACGACAGGTCAATTCTTGCAGGTCAACTCGGCCTTGTGTCAGATGCTGGCCTATTCCGCAGAAGAGCTGCAGGCCAAGACGTTTAGCGAAGTGACCCACCCGGCCGATGTCGCGCTTGGACAGGACTATTTCCGGCGGACTTTGGCGGGAGAACTGGACAGTGTGTCGTTTGAGAAACGCTATCTGCGCCGCGACGGCACACCCATCTGGGTGATTGTCAGTAGTTCATTGATTCGTGATGCTCAGGGCCAGCCCAGCCACTTCATTTCGGAAATGCAGGACATCAGCGAACGCAAACTGGCCGAACTGGCGCTGCGTGACAGTGAAGAAAAATACCGTCAATTATTTGAACTGGAATCGGACGCCCTGTTCCTGATCGATAATTCAACCGGCCAAATCATCGAGGCCAACTCTGCGGCGACGACGCTCTATGGCTATACCCACGCCGAGTTGTTGGCGCTGCGCAACACCGATCTGTCGGCGGAACCGGAACGGACCCGACAGGCGATGGCTGAGCATTCCCAACTGGTCCCGACGCGCTGGCATCGGCGGCGTGACGGCTCGATCTTCCCGGTTGAGATTACGGCCCGGCATTTGATGTGGCATGATCGGCCGACGCATATTGCCGCTATTCGCGATATCACGGCGCGCCAGCAGGCCGAGCAGGCGCTGCTGGATCACAACCGTGAACTGGCGGCCCTCAATACCGAACTGCAAACGCGCAACGAAGACCTGGATGCTTTTGCGCATACCGTGGCGCACGACTTGAAGAATCCGCTGCATCTGGTGGTGGGCTACGCTGAAACACTGGTGGAAGCCGGCGCAGAACTGAGTGGCGATGAACAAGCCGAAGCCTTGAGCAATGTGGCGCGCAATGCGCGCAAGATGAACAATATTATCGATGAATTGTTGCTGCTGGCGGAGGTTCGCAAGACGCAGGTGGTCTTGCGCCCGCTGGACCTGGCGCGGATTTTGTCGGATACCCAGCAGCGCTTGACCGACTTGATCATCGACAATCACGCCGAAATCAAATTGCCGGCGACCTGGCCGATCGTGCTGGGCTACGCGCCGTGGGTGGAAGAAGTCTGGGTCAATTATCTGAGCAACGCCATCAAATATGGCGGCCAGCCGCCGCGCATTGAACTGGGCGCCGATGTGTTGTCTGACAATGTGGTTCGCCTGTGGGTTCGTGACAACGGCCAGGGCCTGCCCAGCGAAGTGCACGGGCGCTTGTTCAGCCCGTTTACGCGGCTCGATCAAATCCGGGCGCGCGGTCATGGACTGGGTTTGTCCATCGTGCGCCGAATTGTCGAAAAAATGGGCGGCCAGGTCGGGGTGCAGAGCGGCGAACCCGGCACCGGCAGCCTGTTCTACTTCACGTTATCTCAACTCGACTAATCTGCCTCGCATTGTAATCACCTTGTAACGCTCTTGACACGCCACGCACCCCGGGCCTGTACTACAATCAAATGGATTATTGCCGTCCAAGTGCGATGGGCTGGTTCCGTTTCCCCAGTCTAAGTACGTTCTGGCGTGGCTGATGTCAGTCACCCCCGGGAGTTGCCATGAATTCGCGAGAGCGCATCCTGCTGGTCGATGACGAGCCAAAGATGCACACGTTGCTGCGGGTCTGTCTGGCCCCGTTGGGCTATGAGATCGAGTCGGCCGTCGACGGGCCGCATGCGCTGGCGCTGCTGAAAGACAAGCAGTTCAGCGTGACGACGCTCGATCTGATGATGCCAACCATGGACGGGCTGGAAGTGTTGCGCGATATTCGGCAACAACGCTTGCCGACTGAAGTGGTGGTCATCACGGCGCACGGCACCCTGCAAAGCGCGATCGAGGCGCTGCGCCTGGGCGCGTACGACTACGTGCTAAAGCCCTTTCACCCGGAAGCCGTGCGTTCGGCCGTGCGCGGTGCCATCGACAAGCAGGTATTGAACCGGAAACTGGCCGCCATACACGATCTGAGTCAGGAAGTGACTCTGGCGCGCAACATCAATCAGGTGGCGCAGGCCGTGTGCGATGTAGCCGAGCGGGTGTTGGAGTTTGAAGATTGCGGCCTGTGGGTGATTGATCAGCCGCGCGGGGAATTACACCGGATTCAGGTCAGCACCGATCAGGGGCAGCCCGCGCTGGATGTGTTGCAGGTTGAAGGGCGCGGCATCATCGCTGCGGCGGCGCGCACAGGCCAGCTGATCTACACGCCGGATACGATCGAGGATGAACGCTATCTGGCGGGGCCGCGGCCGGCGGGGTCAGAGTTGGCGGTGCCGCTGCGGGTGAAAGATTGCGTGGTCGGTGTGCTGAATCTGGAACATGCCAAAACGCAGGCGTATGCCCCGGAGGCGCAGCAATTGGCGTCGATTCTGGCCGCCCAGGCAGCCGTCGCGATTGAGAATGCGCGTCTGCATCAGGCACAATTGCGCGAGATCGGCGAACGCCGCCGCGCGATGGCTGAGCTGCGCACCGCCAAAGAAGCCGCCGAAGCCGCCAATCAGGCCAAGAGCGAGTTTTTGGCGCGCATGAGCCACGAAATTCGCACCCCCATTCACGCCATCATCGGCACCACCGATCTGGCGCTGGAAACGCTGCTGACGCGCGAACAGCAAGACTATTTAACCCTGACGCGCACCTCGGCCGAGGCGCTGCAAAACGTCATCGACGACATTTTGGACTTCTCCAAGATCGAAGCGCACCGGCTGGAGTTGGAAGCCATCGATTTTGATCTGCGTACGGTGGTTGAAAAATCCGTCAGCATGATGGGGCTGCGCGCTCATCGAAAACACCTGGAGTTGATCTGTCAGGTGCCGCCCAGCGTGCCGACGGCCCTAGTGGGCGATCCGGGTCGTTTGCAACAGGTGCTGGTCAACCTGGTGGGCAATGCCGTCAAATTCACGGAGCATGGCGAGGTCTGCGTGCGCGTCGACTTGATCGGGTACGATGAACAATCGGTGCAGCTGAGTTTTATCGTGCAGGATACCGGCATTGGTATCGCCCAGGATAAACAGGCGGCCATGTTTGAAGCCTTCACTCAGGCCGACGGGTCGGCCTCGCGCCGGTATGGCGGCACCGGGCTGGGACTGACCATCGCGCGCCAGTTGGTGGAATTGATGGGCGGCCGGATCATGGTGGAAAGTGAATTGGGCGCAGGCAGCCGGTTCACCTTTACGCTGCGCATGCCCAAGCAGGCCAGTCTTGGCGAGGGTGTGCCAGAGCCGTATAAGGCCCTTCATTTGTCTGACGTGCCCGCCCTCATTGCGGCCGGCAACGCCAACTTGCGCCGCGCCTTGCGCGATATGCTGTCGCCGTTGGGCGTGTCGGTCACCGAGACCGATCGGGTTGAGGCTCTGCCGGAGTTGATCGAGCAGGCGGCTGCGGCTAATCACCCCTTCCGCCTCATCATGCTGGACAGTTGGTTGGTACCTGAGGTCGAGTTGACGGCGCAGCCCATTCTGATGGCGATTCGTGACCGGCTGGTGTTGCTGTTGCCTTGCGATAACCTTGGCGAAGACATGGCCCGCTGCCGCGCGCTGGGTCTGGCTGCGCATCTGGTAAAGCCGTTGAAGCAAACTGGCGTGTGGGACCTGGTGGTGAGCATACTGGGCCTGGCCGTGCAACCCGCCCATGCGTCCGAGCACATTGTGGCGCGTAAACTGGACGGGCCGCGGTTGAATGTATTGCTGGCCGAAGACAGCGTGGCCGGGCAACTGATCGGGCGGCAGACCCTGCAAAAGATGGGGCATACGGTTCAAATTGCGGCCACCGGGCGCGAGGTGCTGCGCCTGCTGGAAGCGCAAAGCGCCCAGAGCGCCGGAACCATCGACCTAGTGTTGATGGACGTTGAAATGCCAGAGATGGACGGGCTGGAAGCCATTCAGGCGATTCGGCTGGCCGAGCGCGAGACCGGCCAACATCTGCCGATTCTGGCGATGACGGCGTATGCCATGAAGGCCGATCTCGATCGTTGCCTGGCCGCCGGAGCCGACGGTCACATTGCCAAACCGATCGCGCCCGATCAGCTGCTCGAAGCGATCGAGCGGTTCTGGGCTACGGCGCACGTGCTGCATCCGACCGCGACACCCGTCGATCTGGATGTGGCGCTGGAGATGGTGGGCGGCGATCGCGATTTGCTGTTTGAGTCGGTGGGCCTGTTCTTGACGATGGATTTGCCGCGCCACTGGCGCGATTTAGAGGCGGGGTTGGCCTTTCAAGACGGCCTGGCCATCAAGCGGGCCGCGCACGGCTTGAAAGGCGCGCTGGATAGTTTTGGCGGCCGGCCCGCGCGCGATGTAGCGCGGCGGCTGGAGGCGATTGGCCGATCAGCCGATTTGACCAACGCGCCATTGGTCGCGGCCGAATTGCAGGAAGAAGTCAATCGCTTTGCGACATTCTATCAGAGCCTGACAGAGACGCGCTCTGAATGATTTCTGGGGGTGCTTATGGCGAGCAACGGCAAGATTCTGGTGGTGGATGACAATGTGTCGCTGGTGCGCATGCTGGAAGGCGTGTTGCTGCGTAACGACTTTGAAGTGATCGTCGCGTATGACGGTGAAGAGGCGCTGGCGAAAGTCAAAGTGCAGCCGCCCGATCTGATCGTGTTGGACATTGTCATGCCGCGCTTGAACGGCTATGAGGTCTGCCGCCGCTTGCATGAAGATCCCGCGACGGCGGTGATTCCCGTTATTTTGTTGACGGTGAAGGGGCAGGTGGATGATCCTGAACTGGACGCCTCGGAGTTAGAGGTGCGCATTGCCGAGCAGATGGCGGGCTATGAAGTGGGCGCAGTGGATTTTATTCCCAAGCCGATTAAGGCTCTTGAGTTGCTGGAGCGCATCAAGAGCCACCTGGATATCGATCGGGAGGCCGCGTCTCGATCGGGTTAGTGTGATGAGCGTTGTTGACTTACACCACGCCGTTGTTTGATCAGTCTGGCCTTCGCTCGTCTGGCGTGCTTGGCGGCATGAACCACTTTCGAGTGCATTGTCGTGCTATTGGCGTGACTGATCACTCACCTTACGCAGTTCACTCGTCATTGCGAATCCCCTAAGGCCGGGTGGGTCATCCGCACCCGCAGAAACGTGTCATCTCGGGTGCTCAAGCCGCCGTCCCCGGCGGCGCATCTGTGACTGAAGCCGCGCCGAGGACGGCGCTGCGAGCAAGTTTCTGAGTAGTCCCCAGGGTCGGGAGGGTCATCCGGCCGCCAAGAATTTGTCCCATCCGTCATTGCGAGGGCGCGAAGCGCCCGAAGCAATCTGTGCCCGGTTGAGTCTGAGATTGCTGCCCATACCCGGCGCGAGAAGCGCCGGTGGGCCGCCTGGCGTCGCCGCAGAGCGGCTCGCAATGACCGAAGTTCATGAGTAAGAGGCCACGGGCCGACGAAGCAATCTAACGAGGCTGAAATGAGATTGCGTCGCTCGCCTTGTCTGCTGCTACACGGCGGAGGCGAGCTGGGCGAGTGGGTGTTCAGACTTGGGCTACTGGATTCTCGCGTTCGCGGGAATGACGGATTTCGCAGGACTGCTTGAAGTGTCCTTAGCCCCTCACCGGCAGTGTGAAGCTAAAGGTGCTGCCTCGGTTTAACTCGCTGTCTACGCCCACTTCGCCACCCAACTTCTCGATAATGCGGCGCACGATGGATAACCCCAGCCCGTGCCCCTGAACGTCCACCTGATCGAGCCGCGTAAACTGCGTGAAGAGGCGGCCACAATCGGCGGTGGCGAGTCCCTGACCGTTGTCCTTGATCCAGAAGCGTACCTGACCATTCCTGGGCGCATCGGCGCCCAACACCAAGTGCGGCGGCTGGCCGCCATACTTCAGCGCATTGCTCAAATAGTTTGCCCACACTTCTTCAATCCACGGCCCATAGCCCGTCGCCACCGGCCATTGGTCTGGCAGCACCAGTGTGGCTTGCTTGGCGGCGATGACGTCGGTCAGGCGGGCACGGGCTTCGTCGATGATGTCGCTCATGCATAGCGGCTCACGCGCGACTTCGGCTTTGCGCACTTGCGACAGCAGCAGGATTTCGCGGATGATGCGGTTCATGCGGTCGACGGCCCGCCGGGTTTCTTTGAGGTACTGTTTGCTCTCAGGCGCGCCGGTATCGAGACCGTAGTCCAGGATGAGATCATTATAGCTTTGAATGAGGTTGAGCGGCGCTTTCAAATCGTGCGCCACGGTGTGCGAGAAGGCATCCAGATCGGCGTTGCGGGCCTCCAGTTCGACGGCGTGCTGCCGAACTTCTTCTTCGGCCCGGCGGCGTTCGCGCGCTTCGGCCAGGGCTTGATCGCGCATGTGGCGATAATCTTGCAC
>JAGOBP010000562.1 GCA_017999195.1 Thermoflexales bacterium | reverse complement strand
CAAGATGATCGAAACGAATGCGATGTTAGGCGGTGAAGAGTCGGGCGGCTTTGCGTTTCGCGGCAACGTGCCGGAACGCGACGGCATTCTGGGCAACTTGCTGATGTTGGACTTCATGGTGAAGACGGGCAAGAAGCCGAGCGAATTGTTGGCGATGCTGTTCGACAAAGTCGGCGCACACTACTATGATCGCATCGATACGCGCTGCACGCCCGCCGAGCGCGATGCAGTGACGCAGAAAGTGCTGAATGCCAAGCCAGAGACGATCGGCGGGTTGAAGGTATCGCGGCTCGATACAACGGACGGCTTCAAGTTCGTGTTGGGCGATGATGGCTGGGTGTTGATTCGGCTGTCGGGCACGGAACCGATCGTGCGGGTGTACACTGAGACGACGCACGGTGACAAGGTCCAGGCGATTTTGCAGGATGGCTTGAAGATTGCCGGACTCAAGTGATGGTCACGCAACACGCAACACGAACCACGTGCTGCGTAATGCGTGTTGCGTGAAATACTATGTGGGTTGATACGCACTGTCACCTTGACTGGAACGCTTTCGATGCCGATCGAGATGTGGTGATCCGGCGGGCGATTGACAGTGGCGTGACGCGGATGTTGACCATCGGCGTGGATGTGCCCAGTAGCCGTCGCGCGATTGCGTTGGCCGAGCAGTACGCCGAAGTGTATGCGGCGGTGGGTGTTCATCCGAATGATTGTGCGGACTTCGACGCGGCGATGTTGAGCGAAGTTCGCGCATTGGCGCAACATGCCAAAGTGATTGCCATCGGCGAAATCGGGCTGGACTACTACTGGCACAAAGTCGCTCACGACGTGCAAGCGTGCGCGTTTCAGGCGCAGTTGGAGTTGGCCACAGAACTGAACAAGCCCGTGATCGTTCACAGCCGTGAGGCCGCCGCCGACACGATCGGGGCGTTGGAGCAGTTCACTCGTCACTCATCACTCGTCACTGGCACACTGCATTCCTACTTTGATGATTTAGCTATCATGCAGCGCGCTTTTGCCATCGGCTTTTACTGCGGCGTGACGGGGCCGATCACGTTTAAGAAGTCCGATCGAGAGCGCGAGATTATCCGGCAAGCGCCGCTCGATCGGTTGTTGATCGAAACCGACGCGCCATTTCTAACGCCCGTGCCGCATCGCGGGCAGCGCAACGAACCGGCGTATGTGCGGCATGTGGCGGAGATGATCGCGCAGGTAAAAGGCTTGACTGTGGATGTCGTCGCGCAGCAAACGACGCTGAACGCAAATCAAATGTTGGGTTGGTGAAGGTGAGCACGCTGTCGATGTTGGATCCCATTAAAGACGAGTTGCAGCGCGTAGAAGCGCGGCTGCGTGAAACGCCGTTGCTGGAGACCGTGGAATTTGATCTGGTCTCTGAGGCGTTGGGTCATTTGCTGGGCAGCGGCGGCAAACGCATGCGGCCGGCCTTGTCGTTGCTGACGGGGCGGCTCTATCCGTCTGACGTGCAGCCGATCATTTCGCTGGCGGCGGCGGTGGAGATGCTGCACACGGCGACGCTGGTGCATGATGATGTGGTGGATGGTTCGCTGCTGCGGCGCGGCAGTCCCACGTTGAATGCGCGCTGGTCGCCGGGCGCGACGATTTTGACGGGCGACTATGTGTTTGCGCTGGCCGCAGATCTGGCCGCGCAGACCGACAACGTGCGCGTAATGCGAATTTTCGCCCGCACGTTGATGACGATTGTGACCGGCGAATTGCGCCAACAGTTCAGTGATGTGCAATATCGGCAGACGCGCGAGGATTACTTTAAGCGCATTTATGCCAAGACCGCGTCGATGTTTGAACTGGCGACAGAAGCGGCGGGCGTGCTGATTGGCGCATCGGAAGACCAGATTGCGGCGTTGAAGACGTTTGGACATGATCTGGGCATCGCGTTTCAGATCATGGATGACGTGCTGGACTTCATCGGCGATGCGTCGCAGGTGGGCAAGCCCGTGGCGAATGATCTGCGGCAAGGCATCGTGACCCTGCCGGTGATTGATTATCTCGACGCGCACCCCGACGACAAGCGGGTGGACGCGTTATTGCGTAACGGCCGCCGCACCGATGAAGTGGTGCTGCCCATCGTCGAGACGGTGCGCGCTTCGGGCGCGGTCGATCAGGCGTTAGCGGAAGCGCGTGAATTTGTGAAGAGCAGTCAGGCCGCGCTGAACGCGCTGCCCGATAATGATGCGCGTCAGGCGATGCTGCAACTGGCCGATTATGTGGTGGCGCGCAGTTACTGATCAACGGACTTTGAATCGGACTGCTTCGCAGGACAGAAACGGATAAGGACGCGGCGGCCGAGAGGCCGTCGTGTTGTTCACGGACGATGATCGATCTATCGGTGGTGATTCTCAACTGGAACGTGCGCGATTTGCTCGATCGGTGTCTGGCCTCCATCCGATCGAGCCGCTACACGATCGAGATTATTGTCGTCGATAATGCGTCCACCGATGACAGCGTGTCGATGGTGCGCAGCAAGTATCCGCAGGTCACGGTGATTGCGAACGACACGAATCGCGGCTTTACGGGCGGTAACAATCAAGGTATTGCGACGGCGCAAGGGCGATACGTGCTGGTGCTGAATCCTGATACCGAAATCGTCGCTGAATCACTCGATCGGCTGCTAGATTACGCAGAAGCCAATCCGACTGTAGGCGCAGTCGGTCCGATGCTGCTCAATCCCGATCGATCGATCCAGCCTTCGCGACGGCGTTTTCCCACGGTGGCTGTGGCGTTCTTTGAAAGTACGTGGCTGCAAAGCCTCGCGCCGCGTGATATGCTGTACCGTTATTACATGGAAGATGTTCCGGCCAACGTTGTGCAAGAGGTCGATTGGTTGAATGGCGCGTGTACGCTCTTCAGGCGGCAGGTGTTCGATCGGGTTGGGGTGTATGACGACGCGAGCTTTTTCATGTACTCCGAAGAACTGGACTTGTGTAAACGCATCAAATTGGCCGGGTGGCGAATCGTATATATCCCGGAGGCACAGGTGATTCACTACGAAGGCAAGAGCAGCGAGCAAGCCGTGGCTGCGCGGCACATTCGATTTAACACCAGCAAGGTGCGCTACTTTCGCAAGTGGCACGGTCGAGTAGTGGCGAATGCGTTGCGTGTATGGCTGTTGAGCCAGTACGTGTGGCAGATCGGGCTTGAGGCGCTGAAGTATGCACTGGGCCAGA
>JAGOBP010000067.1 GCA_017999195.1 Thermoflexales bacterium | reverse complement strand
GTCCAATGGACAGGTTCAGGCTGCGGGGCGGCGTCAGTTTCAAATCGAATGGGCGCACCCAGCAACGCCGGGATCACAAAGCCGCCCGCAACGTGCATCGAGCCGATGACGGGGCGCGGCTGCGGATCGGCTTCGCCCAGGCCGAACGCACTGTACTTCTCGTGCAGCACGCGCCGCATGATCACGTCGTTCTGGATGCGCGTCGCGGCGTCAAAGTAAAATGGTTCGTCGAACGAGATGCCCGCTGTCGTGTGCCACCAATTCGGATTGAAGACGAGTTCGACCGGCAAAAAAGTGTCTGATTGAAGGGTAATCATGCTTCACTCTTGGCAAGTTGTTCCAGCACGCCCACACTGTAAATCAAGGCGCGCGCTAGATGGAACGGATCTTTCACGGGCAGTGCGACCAATTCTTTGATGCGGCGGCCCTGCCGATCGAGGTTCTGAGTCCATTCGCCGTATTCGGGTACAGGAAAATGGCTGAAGGTGTAATCATGCATGCGCTTGAACCAATCCAGACACCACGCTTCTTTGGAAATCGAGTAGGCCAGCAGCAAGGCATACAAGGCTTCGGTATGCGGCCACCAGATTTTCATGTCCCACTTCTTTTCCCAGAACGAGCCTTCGGCGTCGCGCGCCAACAGCAAGCCGCCATAGTCATCATCCCAGCCTAATTGAAGATGCCAGCGAATCGTGTCAATCGCCTGCTGAATGCGCGCTTGATCGTTTTCGCGCTGGAACAGATGCAACATGAACCACATCGATTCGATGGCGTGACCGGGATTCACCACGCGGCCCGGCGGCGAGGTGACCGGCGAATCGTCGAGGCTCACGAATTCGTACAAGCGCCGATCGGCCGGGCGGCGAAACACATCCATCACTTGTCGCGCATGATCGAGCGCCGCGTCGGTGATTGCCCGATCATTGAGATACTCGCCCAACTCACCAAAGGCCGATGCAAAGATCATCGAGATGCCGTGCGCCTTGGTGCCTGCCGGAATAGGCAGCGGATGGGTTTGATACGAACCTGGTCGCGCGAGTCGCGGCTGCACGTTGTTATACGTTTGCAGCGCGAGGTTGATCGCCCCTTGATTGCCGGTTGCGCGGGCGAATTCGGTGAAACCGTAGATGGCGAAGCCATCACAGTAGATGCTCGTCGCCCCATCGAAGAGCGGCTGCCCGTTTTCATTCAAGCAAAAGTACCACTCGCCGCGGTCGTTGCGGCCGCAGTCTTGGATGAAGTTAAAAATGTGCGTCGCGGCTTCCAGATATTCAGGCTTGCGTTCGATCTTGTTGTACAGCGCGGAAAATGTCCAGATGGCGCGCAGTTGCGACCACACATATTTGTCGCCGCTCAGCACTTCCCCTTCATCAGAAACGCACGTGCAGATGCCGCCGTAGGCCCAATCGAGGCCGTACTTCAGCCAGAATGGAATGGTCCGCTCCAGCAATTCAGCGCGATAGAGTTTGTGGAGTGCACTGAAGTCTTCACTCATCACTCGTCACTCATTACGCAACGCTTCAATCATCGCCACGATATTCTGCGGCGGCACATCGGCCTGGATGTTGTGAATTGTGTTGAAGACGTAGCCGCCGCCGGGCGCAAGCGCGTCGACGTTGCGGCGCACGTTGTCCTTTACTTCCTGCGGTGTGCCAAAAGGCAGCACGCTTTGCGTCTCGACGCCGCCGCCCCAGAAGGCCACATCCTGGCCGAAGTCGCGTTTGAGCGCGCTCGGTTCCATGCCCGTCGCCGTGATGTGAACAGGATTCAGAATATCGATCCCAATTTCGATCAGGTCAGGCAAAATCGGGCGGATGTTGCCATCGGAATGGAAGAACAGCTTGGCATTCGGCGCGAGTTGATGAATCCGCGCAAACAACGTCTGCAAACGCGGCTTGAAAATCTTGCGGAACATGCGCGGCGAAATCAACTGCGACGTCTGCGTGCCGTAGTCGTCGGCTTCACTGATCACGTCGATCAGATCGCCCATCTGCGTCAGCGCCGTCTCCCAGAATTTGATCTTCAACTCGACCATCTTGTCGAGGAAGGCGCAGGCCAGCGCTTCATTCGACGCCAGATCGATCATGATGTTCTGCATGCCGCGCACGCGCTGGCTCATCTCAAAAATCCCGGCCAGCACGCCCTTGATCATCACGGCCTGACCTTGCGCACGATAGGTCGTCGCCAGTTCGCGCAGGCCCACAATGCGCTGCACATCGCCGGTGTCCGGCCACGCGTAGTCGCGCACGTCGTCTACCGTTACCGTCGAACTATCCAGCGGCGATTTCACCACGGAAAAATACAGCACATCTTTGGGTCGATGTTGAATCAATCCCCACTCGTCGCGGTATTCCCAGCGGTCGCCCCGATCGGTCAGCGCGATGTTCCAGTTGTGGCTGTTCAACGGAAACAGGCCGCGCACATCCACACCCAATTTTTCAATCAAGTCATCATCGGGCAGGGCCAACCCCTGCACGGTGTCACAAATCTGCGGTTCAACTTCGGGCAGGCCCAGGTAGGCGCGCAAATTGCGATAGGCCACTTCGTGAATGCCCGTCACTTGCGTGCTGCCCAGATCGTACGGAATCCGATCGGGTTCTTGATGATTCAGTGCCGCGAGTAATCGTTCGCGAGAGTTCATGCCATGATCCTTTGGCGTGCGCCGGTTTCGCACGCTCGATATGCAGCGTCCATGATGCGCCACGTTGCTACGCCTTCTTCACCGGGAATGGGCGATGGTTGCCCTGAGCGAAGTCGATCGATCAAAACGGCGATAAATTCCGCATGGGCAAAACGTGATCGCGATAGGGACAGGGTTTGCGTTTTCTCTCCAACCCGATCGATGATCAACTGCCCGTCGGCCAGCGAGGTAGCGCGCAACCGTCCGTGTGTCCCGCTGATCTCGAACTCATTCGCGTTGATCGGCGATTGCTGCGTGATCGACACCGAGACCAGTGCCTGCGTGATCGTTTCCAACTGCACCACAATCGTGTCTTCGGTCTCGAAGCCGCTGACGTGCGACGAGCACTGCGCGTTCACGCTGATCACATCGCCCAGCAGATAGCGCACCAGATCGATCCAGTGACTGCCCGCATTGGCCAACGCACCGCCGCCAGCCAACGCCTTCGACGTCAGCCACGGCCGATCGGGATCACCTGCAAAGTAATCGGCCAGGTGAATGCGCGCCGCGACCACGCGGCCAATCGCGCCGTTGTTGAGTAGTTCGCGCATCGTCTGCACGATGGGCCACTCGCGGCGATAGTAGGCCACGGCCAGCGACACGTTGTTGGCGCGACAAACATCGACGCAGGCTTGCGCTTCGGCCACGCTGATGCCCATGGGCTTTTCACACAGCACGATTTTTCCGGCATTGGCCGCCACTTTGACGTGCGCAGCATGTTGATAGTGCGGCGACGCAATGTAAATTGCATTCACAGCGGCATCGGCAATTAACGCTTCCGCTTCGGTGTACCAGCGCTGCGCGCCATGTCGTTGCGCGAAATCAGCCGCCTTGGCCGCATCGCGCCGCATCACCGCGACCAGTTGGGAGCCGGGCGTCTGATACAACGGTGGCCCGCTCTTGAACTCGGCCACGTTGCCGCAACCGATGATGCCCCAGCGGATCGAGTCGATCACAATCGGGCCGCCGATTCCCGATCGAGGAACAGTTGCGCGTGAGGGGTATGCCGCAAGATCGAGCCGGGGCACTCTTCGCTGATCGGCCCGCGCATCGAGCAATACACGGCATCCGCCTTGCGTGCTTCAGGCACGATCGCCAGCACCCGCTTCGCCGCGAGCAGCGCCGGAATCGTCAGCGTGATCGCGTGGGTCGGCACCTCAGCGATCGATTTGAAATGACCTTCGCCCACTTGTTGCTTGCGCGACGCTTCTGCCAAGCGAATCACTTTCACCCACGCGGGATCATTAAACTCGGCATACGGTGGATCGTTGAAGGCCAGATGCCCGTTTTCGCCGATGCCCAACGCGCACAGATCAGCGGGATGTGCGCGCAGTGCCGCCGCGTATTCCTGGCACACATCTTCCGGGAAACGATTGTGGCTGACCACCGGAAAAAACGCTTTGGGTGTTATGTCTGCCAGAAAATGCCGCCGCAAAAACGCTGGAAAACTGGCCGAATGCGACGGTTCAAGGCCCAGATATTCATCCATGTGAAAGACATTGACCTTGGACCAGTCGATGGGCTTAACGCGCAGCGCTTCCAAAAAGGTCAATTGCGAATTGCCCGTGGCAACGATGATGTTGGCCTCGCCCCGATCGGCCAACGCGGCTTGAAGGATTACCTCGGCCTCAGCGGCCGCCGCCGCCCCAAGCGCTTCGTTGGTCGCGTACACACTCGTCGGCAGATCGTCGTACTGGGTTTGCTTCAATAATGAACTCATGCGGCTCCTTGATAAAGATGTCCCGCGATAAAGGCGGCTTGTTGGGCGCGAACTTGATCGGTGAAATGCACGTGATCGGCATACACATCCGGGCCAAGATTGCGCGTAAAGGTAAACAGATCGATGATCGGTATGCCGTGTTCGCGCATGATGTTGTCTGCGTAAGCGTTGTACGTTTCGACATCCACCTCGAAGCGCCGAAAGGCCGTGTTCAGCCGATTGTGCCGCTCATCGATCACGGGCGTGGTGCGTACCCACATCGTGTGCTTCGCCAGTCGTTGCCCTTCAATCAAAATTGTCTGCAAGTTAGCCGCATAGTGATCAGTCGGGACTTGCGGCTGATTAGTCACGAGGTCGCGCTTGATGTCGTGCAGACTACAGTTGATCAACAGCACATCGAACTTGTGAACAGGCTGAAGGCTCTGCAGATACGCCAACACCAGCGACGAATCGCCACCGTTCGCCGCGCCTGCATCATCCAGACTGCCATCGGGCGCGGTCTTGCGCGAATACACCATCACTCCGGCCAGCATCGTTTGCAGATACGGTCCGTAGTGGATGGAGATGCTGTCACCAACAACATGCAGCGTGAGACGGTTCATTACAAATTTCCGTAGCAACGGCATCCCTATGCCGTTGCGCATGTTTCATAACAAGCACGGCATGGGGATGCCGTGCCTACTGAATGATCACTCGCCACGGCGTGAAGTCTTCGTTCCAGATTACAATGTCGGCGTCTTTGCCCGCTGCTAAACTGCCCTTGTGATCATCTACGCCGACCACGCGCGCGGGCGTCAGCGTCGTCATGCGGATAGCCTCAACGAGTGGAATGCCCACCGCGTTGATCAGAATCGGCAACATCTGACCCAGCAAGGTCGTACTGCCTGCAAACGCCGAGCGATCGAACATCATGCCGACGCCGTCGGCCACTTCGTATTCCATGCCGCCCATCGCAAAGCGCGAGCCGTTGGGCAAGCCTGCGCCGCTGGTCGCATCCGAGATGGCACATAACCGATCGGGGCCGATGCACTTGTAAGCTAACTTCATCAATGTCGGCGGCAGATGCTTGTTGTCGGCAATCATCTCAACGGTCAGGCCATCGAAGGTCAAAGCCGATTCCAACAGGCCGGGCTTGCGCCACGGCCCTTCGCGCACCACCATCGACATCGCGCTCCAGATGTGCGTGACATGCCGCAGGCCATGCTCCATCGCAGCAAGGATGTGCGTATCGTGCGCGGAACTGTGTCCCGCCGCCGGTACGATGCCCGCACGATTGATCTTGTCCACCAACTCGATCGCACCCGGCAACTCCGGCGCGACCATGAAGATGCGCAGCACGTCGGCGTATTCGAGCAGTTCATCCGCCGAACGATCATCCGGTGAACGTAGGCAACTTGGATCAAGCGCGCCTTTTTGCACGACGTTGGTATACGGACTTTCGAGATAGCCGCCCAATACGCGTGCGCCAGAACGCCGCTCACTGCGCCACGTGCGCATATAGTCGAAGCACTGCTTCATATCCGCCAGCGGCGCAGGCGCGAGGGTCGCGCACAGACTGGTGACACCGTGCTGTGCATTCGCGTTGCAAATCGCGGCGAAGGCTTCGCTGGTCGGTTCGTTGAAGGTGTGACCGAGTGCACCGTGGGTGTGTAGATCGATCAGGCCGGGCGTGATCCAGCGGCCGCCGACATCGATCGGGTTGGCGTCACCAATCGCGTCGAGGCTGGTTATCGCGACGATTTTGCCATCTTCAATCAAGACGACCTGATCAGCGCTGATCGAATCAGTCAAAACAATCCGGCCATTGATCAACGCCGTGCGCTGATGTGTTGATTGCGGCACAGAACTTTCTGTCATACGCCTCGTTATCCACCCGCATCCTTCGACTACCACTGTGTCTCCGCTTACGCTTCGCTCAGTGTCCGCTCAGGATGCTTGACTATCTCACTATCCAACTAACGTCTTTGCCAACGTTGCCGCGCGACTCGCATCCGCCGCGTAACCATCTGCGCCGATGTCGTGCGCGTACGTTTCGGTGACGGGCGCGCCGCCGATCATCACCTTGACCTGATCGCGCAGTCCGGCGGCCTTCAACGCTTCGATGGTCGCCTTCATGTTAGGCATTGTCGTGGTCAGCAGCGCCGACAGGCCGACGACCTGCGGTTGATGCGTCTTGACGGCCTCAACAAATTTCTCCGGCGATACGTCCACGCCCAGATCGATGATGTCAAAGGCCGAGCCTTCCAGCATCATCGCGACAAGGTTTTTGCCGATGTCGTGCAGGTCGCCCTTGACCGTGCCGACGACGACCTTGCCCGCCGAAGCAACCTTGGCCTGAATCAGGTGCGGCTTCAGAATCGCCAGCCCGGCCTGCATCGCGCGCGCCGAAATCAACATTTCTGGCACGAAGTACTCGCCTTCTTCAAACAGGCGGCCCACTTCTTTCATCGCGCTGATCATGCCCTCGTTGAGAATGAAGCCCGGCTCAAGTTGCGCGTTTAGCGCGGCCTCGACGTAACCGGCCGTCTCGTCCATGTCGCCGTTCAGTACGCTGTCGTAAATTTTCTGCAAGTGCTCGTTCATGATTTCCTTCTTTCAGATCACGCGCTCAACGCGTGAAGGTCTTGATAGAGTTGACGCTGTGCCTCTGCGTCTGGCACGTAGGTCACGATGATGAGTTTCAGGCCCGGTGTCCACAGGCGTTTGGTCAGCGCCAATACTTCATCGGGTTCACCCACCATACGGGCGTGCACAATGATGCCGGTGTTGACGAAGGCGTCGCGGAAGACTTCGGGCGTGTTCGGGTTTGGATCGGTCTGCGCACTGAACGCGGCATCGACCATGATCAAGTTGTTGATCTTTTTCAACACGGGCAGCCAGCGCGCATAATCGCCGCACGAGTGCATGGCCAGGCCGTCAAATGCGTTGCCAATCGCGATGTTGTCGGCCACGCAGAATTTCTCGTACATTTTGGGCGAAATCATGACGAGGTTATCGGTGCTGAGGCCGATGCCTGTGCCTGAGCGCGAACTGGCGAAGCCGTGACCGGGGCGAGCCAGACGATTACCGATCAAATTACTTTGTTGGCGAGTAAAACGAATGACGACCTCAGTCACCGCCGATAGAACCTCGCGCACCCGATCGGCCCTGTCCACCATTCCTGTGAAGAACGCGCTCGTGTCGATCAATTCCGTGGCGACGTTCAACGGCGCTTGCAGATCACTCCACGACAACGGCACACGGCCGTGCGTTTGATCGAGGAAATACTCAATCGTGTCCAGCGTGTAGCGCAGAATGGGGACTTGATCGAAATCACGCGGTACGAGCGGCGGCACGTCAGCCATCGATCGGTACAGTGGCCGGACCGCGGGCGCTTGTCCTTCGAACCATTCGTATTCTCCGCCAAACGCTGAGGCGGTTGTGCCGATGCCGTACCACGGTTCAAGGTACATCGGCGCATCGGTCGCATACTCCAGTGATTTTTGCAGTGCGCCGAGTTGCAGGCGCAGT
The DNA here is from genome assembly GCA_017999195.1 of Thermoflexales bacterium. Taxonomy (GTDB): domain Bacteria; phylum Chloroflexota; class Anaerolineae; order Fen-1058; family Fen-1058; genus JAGOBP01. The sequence goes on along the minus strand of JAGOBP010000067.1, from coordinate 3,960 downwards.
GATTGACGCATGTCGCGGCAGGCATCGCGAAAGACCTCGCCCGCGCGCACGCGCTGCCACACGGCCAAGCCGCTGGGCTGGCGCATGAAATCGGCATAGCGTTGATCGGCGTCGGCGGCATGTACTTCGAAGTGGGCCAGATCGAAATTGCGCGGCTCAATCGGCGTGACGGACAGGGCCTGGGCGTCTTTGAGGGTGGTGTTGAAAGTTGCCATCAATCCATTCGTCCATACTCGCGCGCGGCATCGCGGAAAGCGACGATGTTTTCCCACGGCGTGGGCGGCGGCGTCATGCAACTGGACGCGAAGATGAAGTGCCGCTTGTCGCCCATCGACGCGAAGAGATCGCGCGTGTAGGTGTGAATGACCTGTTCGGCATCGGCTTTCACTTCGAGGTGGGCCGTGTCCATGCCGCCATCCACCGTGAAGCGATCATAGCCCACCGTCTCGCGAACGAGGCCCAAGTTCACATCGCCCAACGGCGGCGGCGTGATGCCTTCCAGGCAATCGACCTGTGATCGACCGATGTGCTTGAGCAGGGCTTTGTTGCGGCCACAAGCATGCACCACCAGCGTCTTGCCGCGCGCATGGATCAGCTCTGCGGCACGGGTGAAGAAACTCTCGCAATAATCACGGTAAAAATAGGGCGGATAGAAAGCCGAATCGAGATTGTCGTGCGAGACAAAGACTTCGGCTTTGGGATGATCGACCACTTGCGCCAGAAACTTCAGCGCCTGCTCTTCGTGGATTTTAGCCAGCGCCTTCATCTCTTCGGGATGATCCATCATGAAGAGCGAGGCGTTTGCCGGACCGGCCAGCCAGTGCAGGCGCTTCAACGGCGATTCGCTGAGGTTCAGCATCGTCACGCCGTCATCGCCCACTTGATCGACCCACTGATCAAAGAGCGCGGCATCGAACGCAAACGCCTTGTTTTCCAGCATGAAACGCACGGCGTCATATTCGCGCCACTCTTTCCACCAGTGTTCCGCCTCGAAGTCCGCGCCGGTTTCAGGCGTGAAGGCCCAGCGCTGCGTGAGTGTGCCATAGGGCGTGACGAATTGCTGGCGGCGCTCGGTCATGCGCGGCGGCCAATGATGAAAGGCCGTCGTGCGTACCTCATTGAGGTCGCCATGGCCCGAATATTCTTCCGAGTATTCGCCCGCCGTGTAGACTTCGCGCAGTGCCCACTGCGTATCCCAGCGCGCGAGGATGTCCGCACCGAGGTAACGCAATACCTCAAAGGGATGCTGCATGTGCGCGATAGCGGCGGGCAAAGAGCCGCGATATTTGTGGTAGTAGAACCACAAATAGAGGTTGATGGCGAAAGGTACGGTATCGGCTGTTTCACCGCGAAAGGCGGCTAGAATTCGTTCTCGACCGTTCATATCATTCTCATTGAACGTCATTGCGAGGAGGCCGTTAAGCCGACGAAGCAATCTCGTTGCTCATAAAAAGGAGATTGCTTCGCCGCTGCGCGGCTCGCAATGACGGACGTGGTTAGGTGCGCTCGGCCAGACTCGCCGGATAGGGCCGCTGCCAGCCAAATTGACCAAATTCGCCGCGACCTTGATAGCGTGACTTCTCAACAAATTTGTCACCGTTGTTGACCATCAGCGATTCAAGCAACGATTGTTGCAACAGCGCATCCATCCGCTTCATCGCCGTGATCGCCGCTGGTTGATAAGCCAGGTTATGCTGTTCGTGTGGATCATCGATCAGGTTGTACAGTGCGACATGGCCGTTCTTGTAGCGGCACAACTTCCATTCGGCGGTGTTGATCATCAGGCCGAGATCCGTCGCGCCGAGGACAGCTTCGCGCGATCGGGTCTGGGGCCGATCGAGACCCGGTAGGACGATGGCATCGTGCCTGGCTGAAAAACTTTGTCCCGCAACATCGAGCAGCGTTGCGCTGACATCGGTCAATGAGACGAGATCATCAACCGTGCGGGTGGCATTGGAGCGCGGCGACTTCACGATCAACGGCACGCGGATGCTGGGTTCGTAGAAGAGATGCTTGCCAATCAGATCGTAATCACCCAGAAAATCGCCATGATCAGACGCGAAGATGATCAGCGTGTCATCGGCCAGGCGGCTGGCGTTGAGCGCGGCGATGATGCGGCCAATGTGCTGATCGATCTGATTGGTGAGCGCGGCATAATGCGCGCGAATCTTGCGCTTGTGATGATCTTGAAAATCGGTGTAATCGACTTGATTCCACGGTCGCTTGTTCATGGCGATGACGAGTTCGCGAAAGAGGCGGCTGTCGTCGGTGGCGGGAAGACTATCGGGCATGTCTTCAGGCCGATAGAGATTCGCCGTCTCGCTGGGTGGATCATAAGGGCAGTGCGGGCCGGGGAAGCCGACCATCAGCGCGAAGGGCTTGTCGCCGTGGTAGTTCTGAAGGAAGTCGCAGGTCCGATCGGCCACCCACTTGTCCACTTGATGTTCGGCCGGAATCTTGCTGACGATCGCGCCTTTGTTATCGAAGTAACCTTCGTGCTCATTACCGTGATATTTGCGCAGGCCGTGCGCTTCGAGGTAAGCGGCGTAATCGTCGTGAATGTAGATGTGGCGTTTGTCCTCGGAAATCAGGCGCTGCGCGAAGCCTTCGCTTGTGTCCCACGGATAGAAGTGCATCTTGCCGATGCTGACCGTGTGATAACCGGCCTCGCTCAACAACTCGGGCCAACTGGGCAGGCCGCACGCGGCGCGATCGGGGCGCAGCCAACTGTAGTTTTCCAGCACGCCATGTTGAAGGCTGTTAAGGCCGGTGAGCAGTGAGGCGCGCGCGGGCACGCAGATGGGCGTAGGCGACACAGCATGACGATATTGCACACCGCCATTGCAGAGCGCATCGATGTTGGGCGTGCTGATGAACTGCGCCCCATAACAACTTAGAAAATCGGGGCGCAGCTGATCGGGCAGGAGGAAAAGGATGTTCACGCGGCCACACCTGCGAGTTGGAGTTCATCGGCGCGATGGCAACTGACGAAATGATTGCGGCTGATCTCGCGATAGGCGGGCGCTTCGGTCTTGCAACGATCGATGACAAACGGGCAGCGCGGATGAAAGTAGCAGCCGCTCGGCGGATTGGCTGGGCTGGGCACATCGCCCTTCAATTCCACGTTGCCCGAAGTTACGCGCGGATCGGCTACGGGCACGGCCGCCATGAGCGCTGCGGTGTAGGGATGCTTGGGCGCGCGGAAGAGTTCTTGCGTTTCGGCGGTCTCCACGATTTTGCCGACATACATCACGGTGACGCGATCACAAATGTGCTTGACCACGCTGAGGTTGTGCGCGACAAACAAATACGTGAGATGCAGTTCCTGCTGCAATTCCAGCAATAGATTGAGAATCTGCGCCTGAACGGACACGTCGAGCGCGGAGACCGGCTCATCGGCAACGACGAGGCGCGGATTGGACGCAAGGGCGCGCGCGATGCCGATGCGCTGACGCTGCCCGCCGCTAAAGGCGTGCGGGAAACGCTGCAAAAACTCGGGGCGCAGACCCACCACTCGGAGCAACTCTGCCACGCGATCGGTGCGTTCCTTGCGATTCTTCATGCCGCTCATCAACAATGGTTCGCCCACAATGTCGAACAACGTCATGCGCGGATTCAGCGACGCATAGGGGTCTTGAAAGATCATCTGCATCTGCGAGCGCAGCGGGCCAAGTTCACGGCGCGAGAGTTTGGCCAGATCAACGGTGTTACCTTGCGCGGTGCGGAACAACATCTCGCCGCTGGACGGCTGATAAGCGCGCAGCACGCAGCGTGAAGCCGTGGTCTTGCCGCAGCCGCTTTCGCCCACCAGACCCAGCGTTTCACCTTCGTTGATGAAGAAACTTACATCATCGACGGCGCGGACATTGCCGACCAGCTTGCGAAAGAAACTGCCCTTGTAAATGGGGAAGTACTTGCGCAGATGTTTGACTTCGAGCAGCGGTTGGGCAGGTGCTTTAG
>JAGOBP010000561.1:1793-3208 GCA_017999195.1 Thermoflexales bacterium | reverse complement strand
GTGTCGAAGGTGCCATCGGCATTGAGCCGGACGGTGAAGGATGTCCAAGTGTAAGCGATGGGGTTGGAGTCGGTATCGGCGGTGCCGGCGGCGACGATTTTGCCATCGCTTTGCAGCCCCAGGGCGTAGAGGTATTCCGATCCGACTCCAGAGAGAATAAAGGTCTTCTTCCCGTCGCCGTCAAAAGCGGTGTTGAGTGTGCCGTCGCTGTTGATGTAGACGATGGCATTCTGGTCCCAGGTCCCGTTATAACTGAAACCGGCGGCGTAAAACCGGCCGCTACCGGCCGGGACGATTTGATAGAAGCCCTCATTGCCATTGCCAACTCCGGTGCCCAGGTCGTAGGTCCAAATAGCCTGCCGGACGCCACTGGAATTGTATTTGACGATGGTCGCCAGGTGGTTCCAACTGCCGACCGGATTGACGGTGCTACGCCCGGCGACAAAAATGTTACCCGAAGCGTCCGTCACCACATCATACCAAAAAGAATCCGATGAACCGATGGCCTCCGTCAGCCAGCCATCGCCGCTGAAGCTGGTGTCAAGCGCGCCATCGCTGGTGTAGCGCGCCACCAAGATTTTGTTATACGTATCGCCGGTGGCCTTGGCTTGTCCAGCGACCATAATTTTCCCGTCGTCCTGGGCCGCGACGGCCATGAAAATATCATCGCCGCCCGAATCGAATACCGCTGAGAACCCAGTGGTATTGAAAGTAGTATCGAGCAAACCATCAGCCGTGAAGCGAGCCACGATCCCATTCTGAGCCGGATAATTGCCGGACATGCCAGCCATGACCAGTTGGTCAGCGTATGTGCCGCCGGCATACATCGCGATGGCCTTGCCGCCCTGAAACCCTGACACGCCGCTTGGCATGGCGGACGCCAGACCAAAGTTGTTCCCAAACCGGCAATCCAATGTGCCAGCCGCCGCCAGGGCCGGTTGGCCGCTGAGCAGCGCGAAACTAAGAACAGTCAATAACACGAAGAAAGTACGGCCGGAGCGCATGAGTTTCTCCTTTGAATGACGAGCGCCTGAGCAATACTACAAAACGTCATTTTTTCGTTACCACGCCAAACGGTGAGTGCGTGGGTGATAGTCAGTGCACGTCCGACTGTTGTTCACGGTGGCCTGGCTAATCGAGGCTGTTCGACTATATTTCTCACTGCTCCCCATGATTTTGGAACCGAGAGGTATCTTGAGTGGAGTGTGTAGTAAGCTGGGTAGGTCATGTGAGGCGGCTGCATTTGGCTGTTCATGTTGCCTCCATGAATGAGAATTACTTCACAACTGCTCATTACTTTACTACGAGGCTATTCCAAACGAGTTTGAAAACAGCCCGATTTGCATTACAATTTGTTTGCAAGTGTATTGCAGGCTGAAATTGTCAAAACCGAATCATCAAAACAAAACCCTGCG
>JAGOBP010000561.1:0-1693 GCA_017999195.1 Thermoflexales bacterium | reverse complement strand
GGCTCTTCCGGCTCTGGCGTGTCATTCCTGCGAAAGCATTACCCACCGCAGCGCGTGCCGCCCGTCTGTTCTCCCGTCCAACATTCTTCATTCGCTGAGCAGCGTATCGCACAAGGCTGGCTTGGCTCTCTTCTCCTGTCGAATGCTTTTTCGACACGGGAAGGGTTGGGGATGGGGTCGAATATCGCCACAGATAAATAATTTAACTTGCTCGACAAGCGTGCTACAATGGATCATCTTTTTGGTGTCGCAGATGAGGTCGACATGTTCGCACGCATCAAACACTGGCTTATGCCGCCCGTTTTCCTCGCTGACCCGCTTAAGACCCGCCGCGCCGATTTTCTCAACATCACCATGATTGCCACGCTGTGTTGCGCCCCGCTGCTGCTGCTGGGCAATCTATTGGGCGGACGCACCCCGGTCCTCATCCTCGGCATCGACTTGGCCGTCATCGCCACCACGCTGGGCGTGCGCGTCATCTTGCGCCGGGGCCACGTCGCTGTCGCCGCCGCCATTTCTTTGATCGCCAGCCTCATCGTCATCACCCTGTCCGCCCTCAGCCTGGGCACCATCCGCACGCCCACCACCCCGCTCTATCTGGTCGTGATCATCATGGCCGGCGTGTTGTTTGATCTGGCCGGCTCGTTCATCTTCACCGTGCTCAGTTCGCTGGCCGTGCTGGGTCTGGCCGTGGCCGAGACCAGCGGTTGGCTGCCACGCCCCGATTACACCGTGACCATCACCCAGTGGATCACGTACAGCGTCCTGTTTGGCTGCATCAGCCTATTCAGTTACTTCGCGCTGCGCCGGACACAGCAGGCCCTGCGGCGAGCCGATCTGGAAATTGCCGAACGGCAGCGCACCGAGCAAGCCCTGCGCCTGCGCGAAGAGCAACTGCGCGAAGCCCAACAGTTGGCCCAACTGGGCAGTTGGGATTGGGACACGCAGGCTCAACGGCTCAGCTGGTCCGATGAAGTCTATCGCATCTTCGGCGTGGCCCCCGGCGAATTCGCCCCCTCGGCCGAGGCGCTGGAAGGGTTTATCCACCCGGACGATCACGCCGACTTTCTCAGCCGCCGCGCCCAAATGCTGGCGGGAGCGAACACCACCACGATCGATCATCGCATCATCCGGCGCGACGGCGAAGTGCGCTGGGTGCAAGAACGCGCGCAAGTGTGGCTTAACGACGCGGGGCAGGCGGCGCGCGTCTCCGGTACCGTGCAAGACATCACCGCGCGCAAGCAAGCCGAAACCGCGCTCCAGATCAGCGACCAGCGCTACCGCAGCCTGTTTGAAGACTCGCCCATTTCGCTGTGGGAAGAAGACTTCTCGCAAGTCAAACTCTATCTGGATGCGCTGCGCCAATCGGGCGTGACCGATCTGCACGCCTACCTGGAGCAAAATCCGGCCGCCGTCAATACGTGTGCCGAATTGGTGCAAGTGCTCAACGTCAATCAGGCCACGCTGGATCTGCTGGAAGAGCCGGACAAAGCGGCGGTCCTCACCTCGCTCAATCACCGCTTGTCCGTGGAAGCGCATGTCCCGTTTCGCGAAGAAATCATCGCCCTGGCCCAGGGCGCGCAGCATTGGGTGCTGGATGAAACGCAGCGCACCGCCACCGGGCGCGAACTCTTCATCACCGTCAGCGTCAGCATAGCACCCGGCTATGCCGACACCTGGGGCAAAGTGCTCG
>JAGOBP010000066.1 GCA_017999195.1 Thermoflexales bacterium | reverse complement strand
CGAGAACGGCGCAAAGAAGGCAAACGCGGTTAAGCGGTCAGGAGCGATGTCAGACATGGTTGAATGTGCAGGCTGGGTTGGGCGAATTACGCCAAGTCTATCACGGATCACGTAGCGCGCAACACGCCTTACGTCCCGCGTGTTATAATTTCCCGCGCTTGCTTGCGCGCTTAATGGGCCGTTAGGGAAAGGACACGATCATGCTTTTGAATGCGCCACCCAGTCAAATGCTCGATGCCGTCATCGCGTATACCATCCTGATTTTGCTGTGTTTTCCGATCCACGAATTCGGTCATGCTTGGGTGGCCACGCGCCTGGGCGATACGCTGGCCTTGCGCGAGGGGCGCGTCACGCTCAACCCGATGGCGCACATCGACCCGATGGGCGCGATTGCGCTGGCTGTGATGGGTTTTGGCTGGGCCAAGCCCGTGCCCTTTTATCCGAGTAATCTGCGCAAAGCGCCCAGCATTTCAGTCGGCATCATCCTGGTCTCCATCGCGGGGATCACGATGAACTTGTTGATGGCCGCGATCTTTGCGCTGCCGCTGCGCTTCAATCTGGTGCAGGACCTGACCATTCTGGACATCTGCTACCTGATCGTGCGCATCAACTTATTTCTGGCCGTCTTCAATCTCATCCCAATTCCGCCGCTGGATGGCTCCAAGATTTTGGCTGAACTGCTGCCCTATCGGTATCGTTACATCTTCGAGTGGTTGGAGCGCTACGGCATGCTGGTTTTGCTGGCCCTGATGCTCATTCCGATTCCCGGCATCGGTAACTTCATCAGCGCGATCATCACGCCGATCGTCGACGGCCTGTCCGGTTTAATGTTGGGATTTTGAGAGTCCTGTATCGTGCCCGACAGTTCATCGGTGGCCTGACGGCCCGCGTGTCCGAGGCCGATCGTCGCGCGGCCGATGAGGTGCTGCCGCCCGCCGCGCGCGCGTGGTTCCGGTCGCTGCCGCGCGATGCGCAGTGGCACGGCCTCAACGTCCTGCGCGATTTGCAGTGCGCGGGTTACGATCAGCCCGCGCTTCTGGCGGCGGCGCTATTGCACGATGCGGGCAAGATCGAAGCGGCCAATGGACCACTCGTGCGCGCCGTGATGGTCTTGGCGCGCAAATTCGCGCCCGATTGGCTGGCGCGGCGATCACACCTCGATTGGCGGACAGCGCGCGGGCTAAATCGGGTGGCGGCCGTAGCCGTCCAGCATCCGCAGATCGCGGCCGAGCGCGCCGCACAGTGCGGCTGTGATCCGAGCACGATCGATCTGATCCGGCGGCATCAAGACAAAGCCGCTACGCACGATGATTGGCTGCGCGCCTTGCAGCAAGTGGATGATCGCAATTGAAACCCGCGTCGCGGGTTTGATAATGCTAGGCGTCGGATTCATCCGATGCCGTGAAGGGCAGGAACATGGCAAAAGGACTCATCACCATCGTCGGGCTGGACCCCATCGGCATTGCGCTGGCGCAGGCCGTCAAGCAGGCGCGTCCCAATGCGCTGGTGGCCGGGGTAGACGCCGATCCCCGTCGGGTGCAGGCTGCGCTCAAAGTGACGCCGCTCGATCGCAACGACACCAATGTCGCAGCGGCCGCGCGCGACGCCGACTTGATCATCTTGAATGTGCCGCCGTCTGAATTGCGCGAGGCCTTCAAACTCATCGGCCCCAATGTGCGCGACGGCGCGGTGGTGTTGGACTTGACGCCCATCAAAGCGGCGGTGCAGGACTGGGCCGCAGAATTTCTACCGTCGACGGTGCGGCACATGAGTTGTCACCTGGTGCTGCATCCCGAAGTGGACGAGTGGCGTGTGCCGGGGCCGGACCTGTTTCACGGCGCGGTCTTGTGCATGGCGCCCACCGCCGATACCGACGAGACCGCGATCAAGAGCGGCAGTGATCTGGCTAAGATCATCGGGGCGCGGCCTTACTTCATGGACGTGCATGAGCACGACGGCTTGCTGGCCGCAGTCGAAGGGATGCCGGGGCTAGTGTCGGCGGCGGTGCTGATGGCGGCCACACACGCGCGCTCGTGGCCGGAACTGTCGCAGGTGGCCGGGGCGGTCTTTGCGCAGGCCACGCGCAGCACGCAGCATTCCGCGCTGGATTTTGGCGCGGCGCTGGCCTACAATCGGGCCGATGTGCTGCGCTGGCTGGATGCGTTTTTAGGCGAATTACGCGATGTGCGACAGGCCGTCAGCGACGGCGATGTCGCCAAATTGAACGAGTGGCTGGACGAGGCCATTCAACGTCGCGCCGAGTGGCTGGCCGCGCGCCCGATCGCGCCGTGGAGCGACGAGAACGCCATGCCCAGTCCGCCCAGCGAATTGAAGCGCATGGATCCCCTGATGCCGGGCTGGGGACGGAAGAGTTGACTGGTCGATTAGTCAATAGGTAATCAGTCAATCGGTTGTCGGTCAACCACTCGACCGATTACCAGTTACCAACCACCAATCACCTCCATGCCTTTCGTCTACATCGTCCAATGCAACGATGGCTCGCTCTACACCGGCTGGACGACGGATGTCGAGCGGCGGGTGAAGACGCACAATGCCGGGCGCGGCGCGAAGTATACGCAGTGGCATGCGCCGGTAAAACTCGTCTACGTCGAAGAACATCTCACCCGTAGCGCAGCCATGCAGCGCGAAGCCGAAATCAAGCGCTGGCCGCGCGCGAAGAAATTACAGTTGATTGGAGATCGGTGATTGGTAACAGGTGGCTGGTCAACCGGTTAACCAGTTGACCAATTTACCAATCAACTAACTTACCACCATCATGCCTTACAACATTCTCATGATCGCGCCGACGTCATTTTTCGGCGACTACGGTTGTCACGTGCGAATTCTGGAAGAGGCGCGCGTGCTGAAGAAGCGCGGCCAGCGCGTGACGATTGCGACCTATTACAAAGGGCGCGACTTGCCCGAACTGGACATCGTGCGGACGCGGCCCACGCCCTGGCACGCCGATTACGAAGTCGGTTCGTCGCGGCACAAGATTGCGTTTGACGCGCTGCTGTTGTGGACGGCGCTCAAGACTGCCCGCCGCCTGAAGCCCGACATCATTCACGCGCACTTGCATGAAGGGGCGTTGATTGGCCGCGCAGTCAGCGCCGTGACGGGCGCGCCGCTGGTCTTTGACTATCAGGGCAGTCTGACCGCCGAGATGCTGGATCATCACTTTGTGCGCGCGGGCGGCAAGCGCGAGTGGTTCTGGCACACCCTGGAACGCACCATCGATCGGATGCCGCGCGCGATCCTCACGTCGTCGCGGCATAGCGCGGACCTGTTGCGGGTCGCATCGGGCCACGGGGCCGATCGGGTGGTGGCGCTGCCCGATAGTGTGGACACGGATTTTTTCAGGCCGCGCACAAATGCCGATCAAGCCAACATCGCCGCGCTGAAAGCGCAGTGGGGCATCCCGCCCGATCGGTTGGTGCTGGTCTATCTGGGTCTGTTGGCGCGCTATCAGGGCACGGGCCACATTTTGGAGGCCGCGCAGCGCGTGATCGCCGCGCAGCCCAATACGCACTTTTTGATGATGGGGTATCCGGGCGTGGCAGAATATCACGCGCGCGCCGCGCAGTTGGGCCTGGCCCAGCACGTCACGTTTACGGGGCGCGTGCCGTATGAAGACGCGGCGCGCTATCTGCGGCTGGGCGATGTGGCGCTGGCCCCGAAGTTGTCGTTGACGGAAGGCGCAGGCAAGATTTTGAATTACATGGCGTGCGGTTTGCCCACGGTGGCCTTTGACACGCCGCAGGCGCATGAGTATATGGCGCAGTCTGGCACGTATGCCGAGCGCGGCAATACGGCGGCGCTGGCCGACCGCATGCTGGGCTTGCTGACCGATGCCGGGCGGCGGCAGACCCTGGGCGCGGCGCTGCGAACCCGGGCGATGCAGCGCTTCAGCCTGGACGATGCCGCCAGCCGCATCCTGGCGGTGTACGATGCCGTGCAAACCCCGGTTCCCGAAGCGCGCCGCGCCGCGCTATCTCAACTTCAAGAAAGCGATCAAGCCAGCAAGATTCGGTGAAACTTAGTCTTGAACCCCCGGTTAAACGCCGCGCAACGTAACCCCCACGCCCATTGCTGCGCGACCGCACTCCAGTTTAGATACCAGTTCCCTCAGGAGGCGTAAAGTGTCTTTGACGCATAAACTTGGACTTTTGGGCTTGATGTTGGTCTGTTTGGGACTGCTGGTGACACCCGCCGCGCAGGCGCAGAATCCGCCGCCGACCCCGCGACCGCTGGCTCAGGTGGCGATGTTGGAGTTGCCGGCCGTTGATGTCGAAGCGTTGTTGGCCGAAGATCAATTGCGGGCCGCGTTAGACGTGCCAGCGCGGTTTGCGACGCCGCTGGTCATGTCGGTCTCGATCGATCAACAAGGCACTTGGGACGAACTACCGGCCGGGGGGCGTCTGTGGCGGCTGCGCATCCACGGTGCGAATGCCCGCTCGTTGAATGTGGGCTTTACGCGGTATCAGATGCCAGTCGGAGGCGAGTTGTGGTTGTATACGCCGGACAATCGCGAACAGGTCGGCCCCTTCACCGCCGCCGATAATGAAACACACGGGCAACTGTGGACGCCGCTGTTGACCGGCGAGGAACTGGTGCTGGAACTGCGGTTGCCCGCCGGGGTTGCCCGGCCGCAACTGGAACTGGGCGTCGTCAATTATGGCTACAACAGTTTGGAAGGCGCGGAGGCGGTCTATTCCGGCGCCTGTAATGTGGATGTGGTCTGCCCGGAAGGCGACGGCTGGCGTGATGAAATCCGCTCTGTCGGCGTAATCACCGTGGGCGGCACGGATACCTGCAGCGGCGCGCTGATTAATAACACCGCGCAGGATCGGCGACCGTTTTTCTTGACGGCCAACCACTGCGGGATCAATTCCGGCAATGCGGCGACGATGGTCGTCTATTGGAATTATCAAAACTCCATTTGTCGTGCGCCGGGCAGCCCGGCGAGCGGCGGGATCGGCGATGGACAGCGCAACCAGTTCAACTCCGGTGCGATCTGGCGGGCGTCTTACGCGGCGTCGGATTTCACCCTGGTGGAACTAGACGATCCGATCGACCCGGCCTATAACCCGCGCTGGTCCGGTTGGGATCGTTTCACGGGCGATTTTGCTTCGGTCGTGACGATTCACCATCCGGCCGTGGAAGAGAAACGCATCAGTTTTGAAAATGATGCAACGTCAACGACCGCGTATCTGCAAATTGCGGTTCCCGGGGATGGAACGCATATCCGCATTACGGATTGGGATCTGGGCACCACCGAGGGTGGTTCTTCCGGCTCGCCGTTATTTAATCTGCAACATCGGATTGTCGGTCAATTGCATGGCGGATATGCGGCCTGCGAGAATAACTCTTCCGACTGGTATGGGCGGTTGTCCGTTTCCTGGGCCGGTGGTGGCACCGCCAGTTCCCGGCTTAGCAATTGGCTTGACCCGCTGGGTCTGGGCGTGCAAACGCTGGATGGGCGCGATGCTGCTTCTTTCCAGTTAGCCGTGACGCCCGATCGGATAGCGGTGTGTCGCCCGGCCCCGGCCACGTATGCCATCACCGTTACGGGCGCGATAACGTCCGCTGTGACGTTGGCGGCGCAGGGTCAACCGGCTGGCTCTACGGCGACTTTTGGTGCAAACCCGGTGGTACCGACGGCCACCACGACGTTGATCATCAGCAATACCGGGGCCGTGACGCCAGGCGCCTATTGGCTGAATGTGAGCGGGGCAACTGTTTCCAACTCGGTAACAGTGACGGTGGGGCTGGACGTGTTTGCCGCTGCGCCCGGCCCGGCGACGTTATTAACCCCGACCCATGGGGCGCTTAATCTCAGTACGACGCCCGTATTGAACTGGAGCGCCGCGGCTGAAACCCAGACCTATCTGGTTGAAGTCGCGACCGATACCGGATTTGCGACGGTGGTTTATTCGGCGACTGTGGCCGGGCTGACTCATCAGGTCGCCACTCCGCTGGCCGTCAATACGCTCCATTACTGGCGCGTGACGCCGCGCAACACGTGTGGGGGCGGCAATCCGTCGGCCAGCTTTGTCTTCACGACGGCGAACCTGATTTGCCGTACGCCGAATATCGCCATTCCCGACAACAACCTCGCCGGTATCACGGACACACTGGTGATCACCGCTCCTGGTAATTTAACTGATCTGAACGCGCTGGTGGAGATTTCCCATACGTACATCAGTGACCTGAGCGTGGAACTGCGGCGAGTCACGACGGCCACAACCTCGGTGACCCTCTTGGCGCCGACTTCGTGCGGCAACGATGACATTCAAGCCACCCTGGATGATGAGGCGGCGCAATCCGTCGTCGGTCAATGCAGTGCCACGCCTCCGGCCATCAATGGGACCTTCCGTCCGGTACAACCCCTAACCGCTTTTGACGGGCAAGCCCTGGCGGCAACCTGGCAACTCCATGTGGTTGATAATGCGAGCCAGGATACCGGCACGCTGGCGCGCTGGTGCATCATTCCCGCGATTCCTGCGCCGCAGACTTACACGCTGACGATCGCCACTGCCGGGAACGGCAGCGGTGTCGTGACGCCAACCGTCGGCACACATTCCTACGCTGTTGGCACGGTCGTCTCGCTGACTGCGACCGCTTATACCGGCTCAACCTTCAGCGGGTGGAGCGGCGACGCGGATTGTCTGGATGGCGCGGTCACGCTGGCAGGTAATCGGGCTTGTACCGCCACGTTCACGCTCAACACGTACACGTTGACGATCGCCACCGCCGGGAACGGCAGCGGCGTGGTGACGCCGACTATCGGCGCGCACCCGTACAACTATGGCTCCGTGATCGCGTTGACCGCGACGGCCAATACCGGCTCAACTTTCAGTGGGTGGAGCGGCGACGCGGATTGTCTGGATGGCGCGGTCACGCTGGCGGGTAATCGGGCTTGTACCGCCACGTTCACGCTCAACACGTATACGCTGACCATCGCCACCGCCGGGAACGGCAGCGGCGTGGTGACGCCGACTATCGGCGCGCACCCGTACAACTATGGCTCCGTGATCGCGTTGACCGCGACGGCCCATACCGGCTCAACCTTCAACGGGTGGAGCGGCGACGCGGATTGTCTGGATGGCGCGGTCACGCTGGCGGGGGATCGGGCTTGCACCGCGACCTTTGCGACCTACAGCCTCTACTTGCCCTTGCTTCTCAAGTAAGACGCAGGCCGGCCTGCCTGTGCCGATGATGGATTGTGCCGATCTAGCCGCGCGTGGTATGATCGCGCGGCTAGATCGGCTTCGAATATTCAAACTAAACTGGCTGTAACCATAAAGGGTCCGGGCTTGCGAACAAAACTTGTCGAACTGTGGCAATATCGCGAATTGATCATGAACCTGACGGTGCGTGATCTGAAAGCGCGGTACAAAAATTCGGTGCTGGGCATCGGTTGGTCGTTGTTCAATCCGCTGCTGATGATGCTGGTCTTTACGCTGGTGTACTCGGTGATGCTGGGCCAGAGCAATCGGCATGATTATCCGGCCTTCATTCTGTCCGGCCTGCTGCCGTGGAATTTTTTCTCGGCGTCCATCATGGGCAGCACCGGCGCGATCGTGGGCAACTCGCACTTGATCAAGAAGGTGTACTTTCCGCGCGAAGTGCTGCCCATGTCGATCCTCTTCTCGAATCTGGTCAACTTTCTGATCGCGATTCCGGTGTATATCGTGCTGGCGGCGCTGCTGGGCAATCAGCTGACGCTGTGGGTGGTGTGGCTGCCGGTGATCGTGCTGGTGCAGATGATCTTTGCGCTGGGCGTGTCGTTTATCCTGTCGGCGGTCAATGCGTTTTATCGCGACGTGCAGCAGATTATGGAAGTGGTCATTCTGGCCTGGTTCTTCCTGACACCGGTGATCTGGGATGTGAACTCACTGCCCATTTCCAAGATCGTGCTGGGGATTGAGCTACCGATCCAACGCTTAGTTTATATCCTCAACCCGATGGCGTCGATCATCGCGGCGTACCGCGATATTTTGTATTACGGGCGGCCCATTGGCGCGGACTTCTTTTTGCGCACCGCGGTGACGGCGATCCTGATGCTGCTCATCGGGTTTGCCGTGTTCCATCGGTTGAGCGGGCGGTTTGCGGAAGAGATTTAGTGCGATGGTGAGATAGTTCTGGCGTGAAATAGTAGCTGTGGTTTGACTGGCTGCCCATACGGGCGGCCAGTTTTGTTGTAGCGCACGTCTGATTAAGGATAACGCCGGAATAAACATCTTGCCGAATTTAGCCTTAATCAGTTATACTTTCGACACGTTGCATCTCCACTAAATCACTACACCACACGCCACCATGGGAGGCTCGTATGTACGGTTTTGCCGGTAAGGTGTTGCACGTCGATCTCACGCATGGCGCACTCACCATTGAACAGCCTGTCGAAGATTTTTATCGCAAGTATTGGGGCGGCAGCGCGATGGGGCTGTATTATCTGTTGAAAAATACGCCCGCCAAAGCCGATCCGCTTGGCCCCGATAATACGTTGTCGTTCTTCATCAGCGCGCCCACCGGCGTGGCGATCTCCGGGCAGAGCCGCGCGACAGCTACAGCCAAGTCGCCCATCAACGGCCTGATCGGTGATTCGCAAACGGGCGGTTTCTGGCCCGCCGAGTTGAAGTTCGCGGGCTTCGACGGCATCGTTATTACGGGCCAGTCGCCGCAGCCCGTGTATTTGTGGATCAAAGACGGGGCCGCCGAGTTGCGCAGTGCCGATCGGGTGTGGGGCAAAGAACTGACCACGGGTGAAGCCGAAAAGTTGCTCAAAGAAGACGTGGGTGATCCCAAAGCGGAAGTGATCCAGATCGGCGCAGCGGGCGAGCGCGGCGTGCGTTATGCAGCCGTGATGAACATGAGCAATCGCGCGTTTGGCCGCACGGGTATGGGTCTGGTGATGGCGTCGAAGAACCTGAAGGCGATTGTCGTGCGCGGCTCGCAGAAAGTCGAAGTGGCCGACAAAGCCGCGATTGCCGAGCTGAATCGATCGGGCACGAAGAGCATTCCCGATAACGGTGATGTGAAGGGCTTGCAGGACTATGGCACGGCCAGCGTGGTCGGTTTCCAAAACTCGATCGGTACGTTGCCCACCTATAACTACAGCAGCGGCTACTTCGAGAAGGCCGACGACATCAGCGGCGAGAAGATGGCCGATACGATTCTCAAAGGCAACGATACGTGCTTCGCCTGCACCGTGCGCTGCAAGCGCGTCGTCGAGACGGAGTATCAAGGGCAGAAGGTTTCGCCGTTTTACGGCGGCCCGGAATATGAATCGATCGCGACCTTTGGCTCCTACTGCGGCGTTAACGACCTCAACGCGATTGCGCTGGCGAATCAGATTTGCGGCGAATGGGGCGTGGACACGATCGCGTGCGGCGCGACGATTTCGTTTGCGATGGAATTGTTCGAGAACGAAGTGATCAACGTCGAGGACACGGGCGGCATCGCGCTGCGCTACGGTGACGCTGACGCGATGTTGAAGACGCTCAATCAGATCGTGCGCAAAGAAGGCTTCGGCGCGATTCTGGCCGAAGGCTCGGAACGCGCGGCAGCCATCATTGGGCGCGGGGCCGATGAGCATCTGGTGACGATCAAGGGCACGGAACTGCCCGCGCACATGCCGCAAGTGAAGCGCTCGTTGTCGGTGATTTATGCCGTGAATCCCTTTGGGGCCGATCATCAATCGAGCGAGCATGATCCGTTGTACACGCCTGCGCCCGAAGGCGAATCAAACATGTACCTGGACCGCTTGGCCAAGCTCGGCTTGACGGAACCGCAGCGCATGAAGGCGATGAATCCCGCCAAGGTGAAATTTGCCTTTGAAACGCAGAAGAATTATTCGTTCCTGGACACGGCGTCGTTGTGCCAGTTTGTATGGGGACCGGCGTGGACGCTGTACGGGCCGGATGAGATCGTGGCGTTGATGCGCGCCGTCACCGGTTGGGACGTGACGTTAGAAGAGGCGCAGCAAGTGGGTGAGCGGCGCATCAATATGATGCGGGCCTTCAATGCGCGCGAAGGCGTGGGCCGCGAGTTGGACACGCTGCCCAAGAAGTTGTTCAAGCCCCTCAAGGGTGGCAAGAGCGATGGCATCTTCATTTCGAAAGAAGAACTTGAAGCCGCGCTGGACAATTACTACGACCTGGCGGGCTGGGATAAAGCCACAGGGAATCCGTCAGCGGCGAAGTTGGCGGAGTTAGGGTTGGAGTGGTTGGTGTGACGAGTGATGAGTGACAAGTGAAAAACAGCGGGGCGATCGAGAATTCGATCGCCCCGCTGTTTACGCACTACGCATTACACGTCACTTCTGGAAGCCCACCGCGACCGTCATGCCCCAGCGCAACTGCGGATCGTTGTCCAATACCTTAATTTTAACCGGATAAACCACATCGCCGCTCTTGAGTTGCGACACGGTGCTGATCGATTCGACCTGGCCCTTCAGCGCGAGTTCGGGCAGGGCATCGATCTTGATCACCACCGACTGGCCTACTTGCAAATCCGGTACCTTAAGTTCAGTCACGTCACTGGTTTCAATCAGCCAGCCGCCGATGTCGGCCAGCGTGACGGCGGGCACGCCTGCATTGACGCGCTCGCCCAGATTGATTTTGAGTTGCGCAATTGTCCCGCCGAAGGGGGCCTTCAGTTCGGTCTGGGTCAGTGCCAACTTCGCGGCGTTGATGGCCGCTTCCGCCTGCTGAATCTGCGCCGCAAAGGTATCGACCGTTTTGCCGGCCAACTCGGCCTGCAACTGGGTCAAGCGGGCTTGCGCGGCGGCTTCGCTGGCGGTGGCGGCTGTGATCTGTGCCTGCGCGGCTTGATCTGACGAAGAGCCGTACCGAAGCGCGGCGATTTGCGCGTCCGTCGCCTTGATCGATTGCTGCGTATTATCGATCTGTTGGCGCAGGTCGCGCGCCGCCGACGAGTTTTCCAGATCGTACAGGTACAGTTGATCGAGGCCGGTCTTCATCTGCTGCAGTTGGTATTTCAACTGCGCCAGCCGTGATTCCTGGTCTTTGATCGACGCGGTGTTGTTGCGGCCCGCGGCCGCGCCCGCCGCCTGCGACTGCGCCGCTTTGATCGAGGCTTCGGCGGCGGCGATCTGCGTGGGCAGTGACGACTCGTAATTCGCTTGATTGGCCTTGATCACGGCCAGGGCCGCTTCGGCTTCGGCCAGTGCCGTCTTCAGGCTGTCGGTGCCCAGGCGCGCAATCACATCGCCCGCTTTGACGACATCGCCTTCTTTCACCAGCAATTCGGTCACCGCGCCGGTGGTGTTGAAACTCAGCGTGGCCGATTGCAGCGGCTGCACTTTGCCTTCGGCCGCGATACCGGCGGGCAGCGCTTCGGTCGAGGCGGGCTTGGCGGCGGCGGCGCTCGTCTCAAACGTGGCGATGACCGTCATACCCCAGCGCAACTTCGGATCGGGGTCGTTGAGTTTGATCTTGACGGGATACACCACGTCGCCGCTTTTTTCTTGAAACACGGTCCCGATCGAGGTGACGGCGCCCTTCAGTTCGACACCCGGCAAAGCATCGGCCTTGACGATGACGCCTTGTCCCACACTCACGGCTGGGACTTTGATTTCAGTCAAATCATCGGTCACCACTTGCCAGCCCGATAGATCGGCCAGCACGGCAATTGGCACGGCGGGCGCAACCGTCTCGCCCACCTTGATCTTCAGCTGCGCCAGCGTGCCCGCAAACGGCGCTTTGAGTTCGGCATCGGCCAATCGGACTTTGGCAGACGCCAGGGCGGCTTCGGCTTGTTTAATCGAGGCCGCATACGTCGGATTAGGTTGGCCGTTGGCTTCGGCTTGCTGTTGCTTCAGGGTCGTTTGGGCGGCGGCCAGACGCGCTTCAGCGGCGGCCAGACTGGCCACATTCGATTGATCATTC
>JAGOBP010000560.1 GCA_017999195.1 Thermoflexales bacterium | reverse complement strand
CCGCCGATCCCAACGTGCATGAATCCACCTATGCGCTCTCGCTGACGGTAAACACTCCGGCGTGGTCGGCGCTGAACGGGAACTTCACCCTCACCGATAACTACTATGCCGATCTGTCGCCGACCGCCTGGTCAAAGGGCGAGTTTTATTTGCCCGATTACAGCGTCGGTCGGTTGATCGAAACGCCCGACGAGATCAACGGCCTCATCGATCGGTTTTTGGCCGCTGACGGGTATGAGGTCAATCGGGCGTTGGTGACGGGCTATCACTTTGTCCAGGACTCGGCGGATCGCATCAATACCACACTGACCAACGACGGCGTGCCGACCGATGCCACATTGATCGGTTATACCTGGCCTGGCAGTCAACTGCGCGACTTGCAACTGAAGACCGAGCCGCGCTTCGATCTGCAATCGATCAATGGCCACGCCAATCACACCACCGAAATCGCGCCCGATGGCGACAACATCACCGCCGCTCAGATCATCAGCGCCGCGATCGATCTGAGCCAGGCGCTGATCTATACCGTGGGCTGTCATGCGGGCCTGAACGATCCGGCCAGCCTCGATCTGGCGCAGGCCTTTGCGCGGCAAGGTGCTAATTACGTGGCCAATACGGGCTATGGCTGGGGCAGCGATGGCATCACGTATTCCGAAGCGCTGATGCGCAACTACACGCTGATGCTGTTGAAAGGGCAAGCGGTTGAATTGGGCCAGGCGTTGTTGTTAGCCAAACAGCGTTACTACAGTCAGACGTTGAGTCTGGACGGCTACGATGAAAAGGTCCTGCTGGAAGCGACCTTCTATGGTTTGCCGATGACGGTTATCACTACCGGCGCGACCTTTGATGAAGAGAATCCGTTCCCCAGTGTCGCCGTCACTGCGACCACACCGCCCGGCGCATTCGGCGAGTTGACGGTCGGCGGCTTGAAGGCCGTGCTGCCCGGCTCCTTTGGCGCGTTTGACGAAATCACGCGCACGGGGCAGGGGGAATTCTACGCGCTGGACGGCAGTGTTCACACCCGATCGGGCGAGCCGCTGCAACCTCGCTTCTATGCCGATGTGTCTGCGCCACAGGCGGGCGTGCTGCGCGGCGTGCTGTTTCTGGGGGGCGTGTACACCGATCGGGTTGGCTTTGATCCCGTGATTGCGCGGCCGTTCAATGAATACGTCACCGCCACCGTCGAACCGGCGTTTGAAGCGGCCGGTTGGTATCCGCCGCTGCCCTTCGACTTTACCAGTCGCGGCGTATTGACGGCGACCTCGGCGATGGTGTCCACCGTGCTGGGACAGTTCAACGCGCAAGCGGGCACCGAGCGCCTGTACGATCAAGTGACGTTAGCCACGTATTTTTCCGGTGATTCGGACACGCAGCCGCCGCGCCTCACGTATCTCGATGGGGTGTTGAACGCCTCGCAGGATCGCGGCCTGCTCAAAGTGGAGGCCACTGATCCGGCGGGCGTCGTGCGGGTCGTGGCGACATTTACCACCGGCGGTGGTGTCTGGGCCAGCCGCGATTTGACGTATAACGCATCGACGCTGCGCTGGACGGGTGAGATCACCGCGACGCCGACCACCCGCTATTTCATTCAGGTGGTTGACGGCGCGGGCAATGTCGGCACGGCTCACAATAAGGGCCGCTACTATGCGCTGGCGGCCGCCGTGCCGCCGGTCAATGTGCAGCGGGTCTATTTGCCCGTGCTGCGCAAAACGTGATGAGTACCTCGCCTGCACTGAGAAAGGGGGACAGCCTACGGTACGTTGAATTAAGTCGTTGATCACAGTACACGCGCAGACGACTCTGTTAGTCGTCCAACTTGATTGTCAGGCATTCACTGCGACGAATTCAGGAGGTTAAAATGACACTCACACATCGGCTCGCACGCTGGCTAAGCGTAACCGTCGCCGTCGCGTGCCTCCTCATGTTGGCCCTGTCGAACACCGGGGCCATGTCCAAAATGATCGGCGCGCCTGGCGCGGTGCAAGGGCAGGACGACGCCACCCTGGAGATCGGCGTTGAATACATCAATAACTTTCACGGCGTTGCGGGCAACCTGGGCCTGACGGATGATGATGCCCTGTCGCTCTACAATCGGCTGGGCGCCTGCGGTTGGACCCGCCGCTTTGCCTATGGCAACGATGTGGCCTGGGAAACCGACTGGAAGGGCGCGGACAAGCCCGGCACCGGCCAGGAAAATTTCTATGCGGATAGCGTGGACCTGGCCTACATTTCGACGCATGGCTGGTCAGACGGCATCTTGTTCGGCTCGACCCACAACGATCACTATCTGACCACCAGCGAATGTCGTCTCAACTGGGGCGATATGGATGCCGAATGGATCGGCCTGTCGTCGTGCCTGGCCATGCAGACCGATGCTTCCCGCCGCAACTGGGCGTGGTGCATGGATGGCCTGCATCTGATCATGGGCTTCGAGACGACCATGGCCGATGTCAATCACGGCAACTGGTTTGGCTACTATCTGTGCAACGGCTATAACTTTACGCAGGCCTGGTTCCGCGCGGCCGATGCCCTGCAGCCGCAGGGCAAAGTGGCGGGCGTGCTGGCCGAAGAATACGCTCACTTCAACGATCGACCGGCCAATCACGTAGGCGGCGATTGGTGGGATATGGACTTCTACTATTGGCGGCATCCGGTGGGCAGTGAACCGGCCCGCTATGTGGATGTCAATGCGCTGAATGGCACGATGCCGGTCTTCAGGACCCAGCCGCTCAATCTGGCCGAAGCGACGGCGGCGTGGGGCAACCTAGGGCAGTCTTTTGGCGTTAGCACCACCACCGCTGCCGGTGCGCCGCTTCGGGCGGCGGGCACAGAGGCTGAGCCGATCTGGGTCAGTCCCGACAAGCAGTTGGAGATGGATCCGGCGGGCGGCTTGTACGCCTTTACCAATCTGCAAACGCTGTGGACTTCGCCTACTGTACAAGTAAACGGCCCGATCTATCCACTCGCCCCGCAAGATGCCATTACGATTGCCAATCAATTCCTGACCTCGAATGGCCTGATGTTGAATGATGCGCAGTATTACGAAGTCGCCGCCGATGTGGTCAACACGCAAGTCTACACACCGCAGCTGGGTATGACGCGCGGCGAGGCGGTTGAGGCCGCGACGCATACCGCCGCCTACGAAGTGATCTACTCGCGCATCTTGAACTATACCCCTCCGGTGAAACCGGGGTCGGCCACTGCCCCGTCGGCTGTG
>JAGOBP010000559.1 GCA_017999195.1 Thermoflexales bacterium | reverse complement strand
CCGCTCCGCCCTTGCGCGGAGCGGTGTTTTTTTAGGCGTTTTCCGCTGAAATTCTTTGCAGTGATTCGGGTTTTGGTCTATACTGCGGCGCGATTAGCCAGGGGAGTGGCATATCTTTTTGCAAGGAGCAGGTGTGGTATGACACTCGACAAACGCAACCTCTATCGTTTCCCGTGGTCGAAAAACGACAATCCGATCGGCTGGTTGGAAGTCACCGATATTTGCAACCTGGCGTGTCTGGGTTGTTACCGGCAAAAAATCAGCGGCCACAAAACCCTCGAACAATTGAAAGAAGAAGTGCTGTATCTCAAGCGCTGGCGCAACGTCGATAACATTTCGATTGCCGGCGGCGAGCCGTTGATGCATCCGCAGATCATGGAAGTGGTCTCGTTCATCAAGGAACAGGGCATCAAGCCCATCATGCTGACGAACGGCCTCAAACTCGATCGGGATACCGTGGTCGCGCTGAAGAAAGCGGGGTTGGCGGGCTTCACGATCCACATCGACAGCAATCAGGGCCGCCCGCAGTGGCGCGACAAGAACGAAGTAGAAACGAACGCGCTGCGCCAATACTTCGCCGACATGATTCATGAAGTGGGCGGGCTGTACGTGATCTTCAATAGCACGGTCTACCCCTCGACGGTGCATCACATCCCCGAGATGGTGAAGTGGGCGCAGAAGAACATCGACCGCGTGCATGGTTTAGTCTTCATCTGTTTCCGCACCGCGCCGCTGGATGAAGAGATCACCTATCAGACCGGCGAGCAGATCGTCGATGCGCGCCACCTGACGTATGCCAGCGAAGTAACGCCCGATCGCAACATCACGTCCTATGAAGTGCATGATCTGATCAAAGACAATGTCACGGAGTTCGACGCGTCTGGTTATCTGGGCGGCACGTGGAAGATCGATTCGATCAAGTGGCTGACCGGCGCGATGATCGGGACCAAGCGCATGGCCTTCGGCTCGATCGGCAAGCGCACGATGGAGTTGGCGCAGGCAGGCCATCACTGGTTCACGGGCAAGTATCTGGCCTATCTCAGCGAATCCACCATCGGGCGCAAGATTTTCCTCACGTCGTTCTTCGACAAGACGGTGCGCGCGGCGCATGCGCGTTACTGGTCAGACCTGTTGCGGCATCCGCTGCACGTCTTCGACAAGGTCTTTGTGCAGACCATCGGCGTGATTCAAGCGCCGGACATCATGCAAGACGGCACCGCTGATATGTGCGACAGCTGCCCGGACATGACGTTCTGGAACGGCGAACTGGTCAACTCATGCCGCATGGATGAGTATCGCTTGTTCGGCGGCTTTGTGACCGTGGTCAATCACGCGGAAACCGAGTCGGTCCAGACGCGGTAGGCGCGCTGTTCGTAAGAGACTGTTTCTTACAGATTTTCAAATGAGGAGTCAGGCGTCCCCAGACGCCGGATCGACCCGGAACCGCACACCGCACTGCGCCGACGCAGTGGGTGCACGCCTTGCCCGCCGCACTGCGGCGGAGGCGCGCTGGGCGAGTGTCTAGGGATGCTGGCTCCTCATTCAAATTGAGAATTACCGGAGTCGCGTTGTCCAACAATTCAGCCCCGTCAAGGAGCCTATGATTTCTCGAAAATTCAAACCCATTGCACTCATCAGTTGTCTGGCACTGCTGATCGCAGCCTGCGGCGGCGGCCAAAGCGCGACCACCAGCCCGACCAAACCCACCGCGCGGCCTATCGTCGCGCCGACGCAACCGACCGCCATACCTGTCGCCGCCCCAACGGGCGCACCCACCCAGCCCGCGGCCACCCCGGATGTCAATGCCACCGGCACGATCACGGGCTACATCCAATTGCAGTCGCCGCCCACGCCGTCGATGGCGCTCTATGCGGTCGATCCGGCCACCAAGGTCTGGGTCATGATCGAGACGCAGGCGTCCGACTATCTGGGCACCTTCAGCATCGAAGTCCCGCCCGGCAATTATCAACTGTACGCGCGCTTTCTGACCGAAGGCTGGGGTTATGCGGGGCATGTCTCAGAGACCACCGGCGACTTGTCCACCATCTCGGTCGCAGCGAATCAGACGGTGGGCAGTGTGTTGTTGCGCATGCCCGGCCCCAGCGATTGCGGTCTGGGCTTTGGTTTGCCCGCCTCGCCCGATGGCCGCTACCCGGCCATGCCCGGCCCCGATCCGGTCTGCGTGGCGACGCAGGTGGCCGGTTACGTGTTCGAGCCGCTGCCGCTGGCCGAATGCCAAAGCCTGCAAGCCAGCGCCAGCCAGACCTTGAAGTTCCAGTTTACGCTGAATCCGCAGGGTGGTTTCTCGGACTATCGCGGCCTGTACGGTTATGGCTGCACACTCACGGCCGTGGGCACCGCCGCCGATTTTGCCGATCCCGGCACGGTGGTGGCCGATCTGGCCAAAGCCTTTACGGGTTGGACAGAAGATCCGATGGGTGCCGCCAACGGCCCGACCGGCGCGTCGATCAGCCTGACGCGCAATACGGACCTGATGCACATTCGCGCCAACTGGTGGACCAAGTTGGGCGTCAACTGCCCGCAAGATCAGCCCATCGCCGCCTGCCCGCTGACGCCGGAGCAGAAAGAATATACCGTGGTGGTTGAGGTGGCGAAGAAGAAATAAGCGCCAACTTAGCGAGTAAGAAAACGGCCGCCGTCAGAGGCATCTCTGACGGCGGCCGTGCTGTTCATCACGGGCAATGCTTTAGCCGTTAAGCCATGGGGCGTGGATTTGGCTTGCACGGCGTCTTCTGGCGCTCGCTCAGTTTCAAGAGCGATTGACTTGCAACGCAAGGCTGAGTATACTAACGGCGTTGCTCCGATGAGCACCTTCAGCTTTTTGTCCCAGCTGGGAATTCCGTATAATGATTAGCTGGGCGCAGATCTCGCAGGAAGTAAACCAATACATGATGGATATAACATGAATCAACAAAGTGGCGGAGTTGATGTTGAATCCAGCAGCGTTGATGTTAAAGGGGATGTGTCTGGGCGCGATAGTATAAAGAGCTCGTCAATTGTTAACGAAGGCGGACCAATTGCTCGTTACGCAGTAATAGGGCTTGTAGTTGTGGCTATTGTCGCAATAGTTGCTATTGCTTATGATAATTCCGTATCTCAACCACTTTCAGATTCACCAAACAATGCCGCGAAGCCGCAAATGTTGGAAACTGTAATAGCAACAGCAACACCATATGAAGATGCTGTGCCAAGCTCTATTCCAGCCACC
>JAGOBP010000558.1 GCA_017999195.1 Thermoflexales bacterium | reverse complement strand
AGGAATTCTTGATCGGACATCGCGTCACGGTCAATGGCAAGTTGGTCGAACTGGGCGCGAAGGCTGATCCCAACAAAGACGTGATCAAGGTGGACGGCAAACGCATCGAGATTGTGCAAGAGCGCATCTACGTCATGCTCAACAAACCGGCGGGCATCGTCACCACCAATGAGGACGAATTTAACCGCAAGACCGTGCGCGATTTGGTGCCCATCGACGCGCACCTGTTTCCCGTGGGGCGGTTGGACGCGGATAGCGAAGGGTTGGTGCTGCTCACCAACGACGGTGAACTGACCAATGCACTGACGCATCCGCGCTTTGAGCATGAGAAAGAGTATCTGGTGCTGGTGGAAGGCCGCCCCAGCGAAGGCGTGCTGAAGAGTTGGCGGCGCGGCGTGTTGCTGGAAGAGCAAATGACGGCTCCGGCCCGCGTCGATCTGCTGCAAGGCGACCGCGACAAGACCTGGCTGCGCGTGATCATGCACGAAGGCCGCAAGCGCCAGATTCGCGAAGTGGCCGGGATGCTGGGTCACAAGGTGAAGTATCTGGAGCGCGTGCGCATCGGGCCGCTGAAATTGGGCGAACTGAAAACGGGCACGTATCGGCATCTGACGCCGACCGAAGTGCGCGAACTGCTGGCGTCGGCGGGGCTGGATGCGAAGAAGCCTGCCAAGAAGAAGGCCGCACCGAGGAAACCGGCGGCCAAGCCCGCGGCGGCTAAGCCCGCGACGGAGAAGCCTGCGGCGGACAAGCGTCCGGCGGCGAAGAAGCCGCTATCCAGGACTTCGCGACCAAAGAAGACGGATTCGAGCAAGGACGGTTTGCGAAGCGGCCCGCAGAAACCGACGGCGAGAAAACCGGCGACGAGGCCATCGAAGCGACCCTCCAGGCCGAGCCGCTAACGATAGAGAAACAAAGAGACGGAGAGATTGAGTCAATCTCTCCGTCTTTCATTCTCGCTATCCCGCCATCGCGCTAGCCCTCAGCCTGAATCTTCTCCACGGCCCGCGTCAATGCTTCATACGGCTGCGCCCCGCTGATGAGATATTTATGATTGAAGACCAAGGCAGGCACGCCGTTTAAGCCATATTGATAGGCTTGTTCGACATCGTCGGCAACTTGCTGATCGTACTGCGGATCATCGAGCGCGGTCAGGAAGGCGGCCTCATCCAAGCCGATCGATTGCGCGATCATCCCCAAGATTGCGCGCTCGCCGATGTCGTTGGCGCGCTGCCAGTAGGCGCGTAAGGTGGTCGCGTGATACTCTGGGCCTTTGCCGTGCGCTTCGGCGTACTTCGCACCGATGAGCGCATCGCGACTGCTGATGCCACTCGGGCCGGGGTTGATCTCCAGGCCGTAATTCTCGCGCGCGATTTTCAGGAGTTGTGGCCGACCCGCTTTGATGCGCGCCAAATACTCGGGCGGGATGGGCGGCGAACCTTTGGGGCGCAGTTCGTACGAATGCCACACCACTTCAACGCCGTGACTTTGAGTGAGTTTCTCCAAACTGGAGGAAACGAGATAACACCACGGTCAAACAAAATCCGACCAAACATCGATGCGAACGGGCATGTGATCAATCCTTAAGGCAGAGTGAACCGATCGGGCTTTGCAGGCCGATCGGTTATTGAGATTGTACCACGCGCCGTGTGCGCTTAGCGCAGCATAATCGGCAAATACACGCGCTTGATCGGGGTGCGGGTGAGTGCCTGAATATGGGTCGCTAATTGATCGGCGTAATCGCGCCGGGCTTGCGCGTGATCGAAGTCCCAGGTATGCACAAAGGCGGCCAGCGTCTCGCTGAGCGTCTGCGTGCCGGAGACGATGGCGTCCAGGCCGAGCGGCGCATATGTGCCCTCGCGGCTGAGGCTGCGGGCCGCCAACTGGGCGTAGACGGCGTGCAAGGCTAGATCGGTGCGCAGTGAATCGGTGTAGGTGTAGAACTCGCGGCCATGCACGTCATCCGATTGAATGTTGCGCGGATGATAATCGCAGGCCGGATACGAGCCGTCGATTTCGGGCGTGGTGTGAGTGGGATACGGCATGCCCAAGTCATCCATCACGGTGATGCAGTCCAGATGCGAGTAGCCGTCAGCCAGGGTGTGGATGTACGTGCCGAAAGCGGCCAATGAGCCAGCCGGAATGGTGGTGGTGATGATCGCGGTGCGCGTGTACCGGCAGGTGGCTTGCATGATCGTGGAGTTGAGCTGGCCGGGCAGGCCCCACGCATACGCCTCATAGGCCACCAGCGCGTTGGTCTGGCCCCAGGCCCAATCGTGCAAGGCACCGATTTCACTGGCCGCGCGCGGCCCCTGAATGTGCGGAAAATGGAAGAAGGGCATATACGGTCCAAAGCGGCTGGTGATACTGTCGCTCACCGTAACGCTCGCCCAGCGCGGCCAGATCACTTGCGAGTGGGTAATGGCGCTGCCGCCGCAAATGGTCTGCGAGTTGGGCACGGTGTAAAATGCGCCGCCGCCGTTGGTGTAAGACACCACCGCGCCGGGCAAGGCTTCGGAATCGACCAGTTGATTCCAGGTCTGCAAGGTCTTGGCTTGCGTAATATCAAAGCCCGCCGCCAACGCCAGCACATAGGTCATATCATCATGCACGGTGCTGACATCGACTGCGCTGTGGATGACGCCCGTGGCTGGATCGCGCCAGCCCACCGGCTCTTCGGCAAAGGCCCCAGCGATGGCGACGCCGATAATCAACGCCAACCCGATCGCGACGAACACACGCCCCAACGGCATAGACTTCAATCTTGACCGATTCATACGAAACTCCTTTGAGTGAAGGATAACTCTGAGTTTACGCGACTATCCGGGCGAGTCAATGAATTTAGGCTTGCAGGATCATTGCAATTTGCTTGAGATTTCGTTGCAGGGCAGACGCACCCGCAAAGTGCGTGGACAACTTCACAGCGTTAAGGTAGAATCGTTTACAATCAATTTAAACGGTCTTGGATCAGGTATGAAACCAACGACGATCGCCATTGACGGACCCGCGGCCTCGGGCAAAAGCACCATCGGCGCGGCGCTAGCCCAACATCTGGGCTACGTATACTTCGATACCGGCGTCATGTATCGCGCCGTGACGTGGGCCGCCCTAAACCGCTGCATCCTCATCGACGACGAACCGGCCGTGACGCGGCTGGCGGAAACGATCAAGATTGATGTGACCGCGCCGACCGTCGATGACGGTCGCCAGTACGATGTGCGCTGTGATGA
>JAGOBP010000065.1 GCA_017999195.1 Thermoflexales bacterium | reverse complement strand
GGGTGAGCAGGCGACAGCGCGGATCGGTGAGGCGGGCGGTGAGCTGCGTCAGTTCGGCGTGGCGGCCGATGAAGGGCGTGAGTTCGATCGGGAGCAGAGCCGACCGCGAATGTTCGGCGGCTTTCAGGCGCTCGGCTAATGTGATCGTTTCCGGCGCGGGCTCAACGTCGAGTTCGGCGCGCAAAATTTTGCGGCAGGTCTGGAATTGCAGCAGCGCGGCGTGACGTTGCTGCGTGCGCGCATACAGCACCATCAGGCGGCGATGCGTGTCTTCGCGCAGCGGGTCGAGCCGCAGGAGTTGCGCGGCGTGGTCGATGCCCGCGCGATAGCGGCGCGTGTGCAGGTCGGCGTCGAGCAGTTCGTCCAGCGCGTCGATGGCGAGCCGCTGCAACCGCTCGCGTTCCAGCAGCGCCCACTCTTCAAAGCGGCGGCTGTCGTGCAGGTTGAAGCCCGCCAAAAAGTCGCCTCGATACA
Organism: Thermoflexales bacterium; assembly: GCA_017999195.1. Taxonomy (GTDB): domain Bacteria; phylum Chloroflexota; class Anaerolineae; order Fen-1058; family Fen-1058; genus JAGOBP01. The sequence goes on along the minus strand of JAGOBP010000065.1, from coordinate 11,494 downwards.
GCGCAACGGCGCGCTCGAGTTGGCGCACGTTGACGTGATTTTCAAAGTCGCGCACGTCAAATAGGAAGTTGCTCTCGAAGTTGAAGGCCAGCGAATAACGCTCGATGCAGAGGAAGGGTGACAGGCGGCGGCGCAAACTGTTGAGCAGGACACGCAAGTTGCCGGCGGCTTGCGTTTGCGAGGCATCGTCCCACAGCAGGTCGGCCAGCACGTCGCGGGGTTGGGGCTGGGCGTGACAGGCCAGATAGATCAGCAGCGCTTCGGCCTTGCGCGTGACGAGATCGGCCACAGGCAGATCGTCCAACGTCAGGCGCAGGCCGCCGAGGGCGTGCAGGGTCAGCCGGGGCGGCGAAGTATCACTCATGGCGGTCGATTAAACGATTTCTGAACGATGCTTTGCTACAGTCATCACAAGTGCTGCGATTATAGCGCAAACCCATGACGACGAAGAAGCCCCTCAATTACTGCTCATATTTGCTGCGCTTGTGGCGTGAAAACGAGGCCGCGCCGTGGCGGGCTTCGCTGGAAGACGCGCATACCGGCGAGCGTCGCAACTTTGCGCGCTTGCAGGATTTGTTTAAGGCGTTGGAATCTGAGACGGACGGACAAAGCATGATCCACGAAGGCCACGAAGAAACACGAAGGGAATCTTCGTGACCTTCGTGGATCATTTTTCAGGAGGCCAGTGATGCACAGTCGAATGTGGCGTGTGATGGTGGCGATGTTGATGGCGTTGATGGTGATCGGTGCGATCAGCGTGAGTTTGAACGTGATGACGGTGCGGGCGGCCACCAACCACCGATCGGTGTGGTTGCAACCCGATCGGTCGCTGGCGGCGACACCGTACACGTACACCACCGTGATCACTGTGACCAGCGGGCGCGACATCGACACGAACCTGGGCACGACCTGCAGCGCCTCGCCCTGCACGCTACGCCGCGCCATCGTGCAGGCGCGTAACGCCACCGCCGGGCAGCGCCCGGTGTTGATTCGCTTCAACATTCCCACCACGGAAACGCAGAGTTATTCCTCGACGCTGGGCATCTGGCATATCTATTTTCTATCCTCGGCCGATACGTCGGTGGTGCGGCGCTTGAACGGCAACATCATCATCGACGGCGGCACGCAGCCGGGCGGGCGCGCCTCTGGCCCCAAGATTTTCCTGGTCGGGCCGAGCACCGACAAAGACGGGCCAGTCGTGGGTGATGTGGCGGGCAACAATGGGCACATTATTCGCGGGCTGGGCTTTCAGAACTTTGGCACGCACCTGTTTCTCAACACCAACAACAACGTGATTGAAGATAACTGGTTTGGCTTAAATGACGCAGGCACTGCCCCGTATCTGCGCAATAACAATCCACAGGACGGCAGCGGCTCCGGCGCGATTGACACCAGCGGCGGCACGACGGGCGCCAGCAGCAACACCATTCAGCGCAACGTCTTTCTGGGCTTCGACGGCACGGCGATTGCACTGAAGGGCGGCGGCAGCAACGTGGTGACCGACAATTGGATCGGCACTAATGCCAACGGCGTCGTCACCGGCAAACAGACCGATCCGAGTTTGCGCTGCACCACCGTCGATTGGCTGGGCGGCGGCGGCATCAGCCTGGCGGGTGTCGGGCAAGTGATCCAGAACAACGTCATCGCCGGCTTGCGGCAGGAAATCTTCGCCATCTCCACGCAGCCGGACGCGCTCCGCGTGACGGTGACGGGCATCACGGGGCACACCATCCAGAACAATCGCATCGGCGTGGATGCGAGTAATGCGGAAGTGGGCGTGTGCGGGCGCGGCATCCTCCTCACCGGCGACATGCAGGGCACACAGATCATCAGCAACACAATTGTCGATTCGGGGCTGTCGGGCATCTCGATGAATGATCTGTTGTACGACGCGGCCACCTTCCGCCGCAACATCATCAAGCAGACCAGCGGTTGGTCGGAAGTGGCGGGCAATCCCAAACCGGAGGACGCCATTCAGTATGGGGCACTGCTGCCCGCGCCCTTCCTCGTGTTCAAACCGGCCAAAGTCACCGCGATTACGGGCACACAGGTGACCGGCACGGCGGGCGAGGCCAGTGCCTGTCCCAACTGCGTGATCGAAGTCTTCCTCGACGACAACGATGCGGTTACCGAGGCCGTGCAATCGCTGGCGGTGGTCACGGCCACGGCGCAGGGTACCTGGTCGGCGGTGCTGCCCGCTGCGCTGACGCAGGGACAGGGCTTGCGCACGACGAGCACCACGGCGCAGTTCAACACGATTGCCAATATGAACGCTGGCACGACAACAGGCCTCTCGGCGCTGTATGGCGTGAAGTACAACGTGTATTTGCCATTGGTGAAGAAGTAGTGGGGAGGAGATAAGTAGATTAGGGATTGGTAGATTAGTGCAAGGGGCAAGCTGCAAGAGAATGATCATGGAGGGCACAGAGGATACGGAGAAATAAATTGGAGTTTTCTCCGTGAATTCCGTGTCCTCCGTGGTTTATCCAGGCCGGTGGTTCAGCATTCTTCTCAGGAGGAAGAGCACATGAAAAAGCGAATGTGGCATATCAGCATGGCCCTGATTTTTGCCGTAGCATTTATCGGTGTGGTGAGCGTTGGACTGAACAGCCGCGCGGCGCAAGCGTTGGAGGCCGACAAACCGATCGGGCTGCTGGGGCCAATCGGGTTGGCCAGCGTCGCGCCCAGCGCGAGTTGCGGCGCAGACGCGCCCGTCGCCATCAACGCGAACACACTGCAAACGACGTTTACGGCGCAAGCCGACGCGCACGTACGGCAGAACGCGCCTACGGTGAATTACAGCGCCACCACCTATCTGCGCACGGGCCGCATTCTCGCGCCCTCGGATGCGTATCAAACGCTGATTCAATATGATCTTTCGTCACTGCCCGTCAATGCCGTCATTGTGACGGCGACGCTAGAACTTTACGCGCCGATCAGTTCCACGCCCAACCTGCGCGCTTATGCCGCGTTGGGCGCGTGGACCGAAACCGGCGTAACCTGGAACACCAAGCCCACGTACTCGGCCGATTACGGCGCGCAGACGGCCAACGGGCTGGGCTGGCACGCGTGGAATGTGACCTCGCTGGTGCAGCAGTGGAAGTCGGGCACGCGCGCCAATTACGGCTTTTTGCTGGCGCAGGCGGGCACCACCTATGGCACGCTCGATTACGATTCGAGCGAGAATGCCTCGCTGCGCATGCCGCGCCTGACCGTGATCTATGCCACGCAAGGCTCGCCCGCGATTTTGCCCGTGCAAGCCGACACGTGGATCAATCAAGGATTGCCGTCCAATAATTACGGCAGTGATACGCAACTGTACGTTGGCCGCCCGACGAGCAGTGCGCGCAATACGCTATTGAAGTTCGACACGTCGAGTTTGCCCTCAAGCCTCGTCGTGATCAGCGCGTCGCTGGAACTGTATTCCGAGATCAATCTGATGCAGCCTGACGCCGCGACCGACATTTGGCCCGATGCCATCATCTCCACCTGGGATGAAAATACCGTGAACTGGACCACGCGGCCCGTGACGCAAGCGATGGGCGATCTGCCCAAGGCGTATGCCGTGGGCTGGCTGCGCTGGGATGTGACGAACCTCGTGCGTGGCTGGTATTCCGGCACGATTCAAAACTATGGCATTCAACTGCGGCTCGACCCAACGGGCACAGGCAGTTATTCATTCTATGCGCTGCCGTCCAACAGCCGCGCGCGGCTCGTCATTGCCTATCACACCTGTACTGCGCCGCTCTCGGGGGCCAGTATCAGCGGCGCGACGACGGGCTACACGGACACGCAGTACACGTTCTCGGTTGACCCGTTACCGGCCAATGCCACCGCGCCCATCACGTACACGTGGCAAGCCACCGGCCTGATCTGTGGCGGCTCGCATCAACCGGCCTGTCCCACCGGCGCGACCTTCCCCTTCACGTTCACGACCACCGGGCGGAAGACGATCACGGTGACGGCGCAGAACTGCGGCGGCACGGTGGTGGACACGCACCAGATCAGGATCAGCGCGCCGCAGCCCAGCTGTCCCAATCCGATTTCGGGCGTGAGCGTGATCGGCGTGAGCAGCGGCCTTACGGGCACGAACTACACCTTCACGGCCACGGCCAGCCCGATCGCGCCTACGACGCCGATCACGTTTACGTGGCAGGCCACGGATCAACTGCAACAGACCACGTCGGGCGTGGTGACGCAAACGACCAAGACTTACACGTGGCAGGCCAGCGGCCCCAAGACCATCACCGTCACGGCGCAAAACTGCGGCGGGGATGGCGCAGCGCAAACGAACAAAGCGGTGGAGGTTAAACCGTTGGCCGGACTGCCCGATCTGATCATCAGCAGCATGTGGTATGACGCGGGCCAGAGCAAACCCGGCTACATCCTCAAGAACATCGGCGGCGGCACCGCCGAACCGGCCGGCGGCTACTCGATCAACATCTATCAAAACGACGTGCTGAAGTCGCAAGGATTGGTGACGGCGTCCATTCCGCCGGGCGGCATCCGCGCCGATTACATCAACTACACGTGGACGTGTCCGGGGATTACGGCCACGGCCAAGTTGTTGGCTGATCCCGACAATGTGGTGTTGGAGAGCACCAAACTCAACAACAATCTGTCGGATGTGTGGGCGTGCAATCAGGCGCTGCCCAGCATCTTGAACGTGAAGGTCGAGTCCACCAGTGAACACACCGCGACGATTAAGTGGATGTCCGAACCGGGGCAAGCCTTTGCGATTAAGTACGGATTGTATAGCGGCACATACGGCGCAGCCAAGACCGGCACGACCAGCGGCGTAGCGCAGACCACGCAGTTGACGGGCCTGGAGTCCGATCGGGTCTATCACTTCGCCATCGTGGTCACGAACACCGCCGGGATCAGCGTCAACTCGCCCGACTACGTGCTGGAGACCAAGCCGCTGTGCAGCGACCTGCCTCAGTTGTCCAATCTGGCCGTGATTCAGTGGCCGTCCACGCTGTACGATTATTATCTGGTGCGCGTGCTGACCGCCGATCCGGCCTGCGTTGATCGTGTCACGTTCTCCATGGACAACGTCGCGCTGGGCACGGACTACACGCCCGATGCCGTGACCAACTACTTCAACCTCTACTTCTCGCCCGCCAATCTGGGCCTGACGCGCGCCGACTTCTTCAAGGCGCACACCTTCAAGGCCGAAGTGCGCAACAAGCAGGGCAGCAGCGGCACGCCGTTGACGGCTAATGTGACGCCCGCCAACGCGGCCGTCACGGGCGAACTGCAACTCTTCACGCCCAATCCCGACTACACCGTCTACGTGGCGGGCACGACCACCCCGGCCGGCACAACGCTGCCGGTGTCGGGCAAAGCCTATCAATACGCATGGGCCTGTACGTGGTCGGGCTTCTCCGAAGGGGTGCCGGACGAAGTGACGCCGACCCTGTGTGGCGATGTGGCCCAGGAGCCGCAGAGTGTCTCGATCGGGTTGACGGGCAGTACCACGTTCTTTGCCAGTACATCGGCCACCCATGGTTTCGAGCACGCCTTCAGCATCGCTAACAAACCGATCGGCACGTATACGCTGAAGGTGTGCGCGCGCGCCGCTTCGGCTGAATTGGCTTGCGTGGAGCAGCCGGTGCATATCGTGCAGGGCAATCCGCAGATTGCCATCACGCGCACCGTCACGCGACAAGGCAACTTCTTCCGCGTCGATCTGGGCATCAAGAACAACGGCACCGTCGATGCCTACCTGGAGACGCTCAGCGATGAAGTGCTGGGCTTCCAACCCGCCGATCTCAATTTTTCCGGCAACGCCGAAATCAGCACCTTCTATCGGTCCCTCACCCACAAAGCCGATGTGGACTTCCAGTTTGTGACCGGCGCTGATCAGTGGCTGCGCCTGGCCGCCGGCAATCAGCGCACGATCTCCTACGTGATGAGTCCGATCATGTACCAGGTTGGCTCCAGTTACGGCATCGGCTCAGAGTTGGTGATGCTGTGCTACAGGTCCGGCTCCAGCACCGGCCCGCACGACTGCGACGCGTTCCCGCTGGCCACCACGCAAGTGACCGATGCCGCAACGGGCGCGAGTGAAAGCCTGGTTCCGGCGCTGTTTGCGGCCTACAAGACCAGCGACTACTTGCTCACCACCAATCCCGGTCGCCTGTACGACTTCTACACCGATCTGGACGTGCCGCCGGTGCTGGCCCGCATGGCGACCCTGGCCTACTACAAGAACGGCGCCATCGGCTATCTGGACACGTATGGCGTGGATGCGCTGGATAACATCGTCGAGAAGAACGGCGCGTGGAAGCAGGCCATGCACCCCGACTTCTTCGTGAAGAACAAGGGCTACCTGCTCATCGTCGGCGAGACGGAGATTGTGCCCGCGCACTATGCCGGCACGGATAACTTCACCACCTATCCTGGCATCCCCGACAAAGTCCGCAACACCGATCTATGGTACGCCAACACCGGCGGAGAAACCGCGCGGCCCGAACTGGTCGTCGGCCGCATCGTCGGCGACACGCCGCAGCGCATGATTAACGGCCTGTCAGGCAGCATCGCCGTAGCGGAAGGCCTGGCCCTCTTCGATCGCTCGGATGCGCTGCTGGTTAGCGGGCGCGGCGAGGGTGTGACCAGTAACTTTATCCCCACCGTCAACATCATCGCGGATGAACTCACCGCCGACGGTGTGAACGTCTCCAAATTCCACAGTCTGGATGTGGCCGATCCGCATGCCGAGTTTACCGCGCGCACGGCCGATCGGGATGTGATCTTCTATCGCGATCACGGCAACGAGGATGAGTGGAGCGGCGTGCTGTCCACCAGTCAGGTGTTAGGGTTGGATTTTGGCGATACCCGGCCGGTGGCTTTTGCGGCGGCCTGTCTGGCGGGTAACTTTGAAGACACCGACGATTTGAATCTGCCCGATGCCTTCATGAACAAAGGCGTGGGCGCGTATATCGGCTCCACCGAACTGTCGGAGCGCAGCACCAACGACTACGCCAGCAAATACTTCTTCCGCAACTGGTCGATCGATCAATCGGCAGGCGTGGCGCTCAACAATACCAAGATCGCCGCATGGGATGATGACGGCCCGACCTACGATCACGGCAAGTTGTGGGCCTTTGAATATCAACTGTATGGCGATCCCAAGTTCGGCCAACTCACAGGGGCAAAAGCGGCGGCTACTCTCGCCACCCCGACCGTTCCGGCGGCCACCCTACAGGTCAACATCCCGGACTACGTTGTAGAGCACGTCGATGGTTATGATCGGGTCAGCCTGCCCGGTGGTCTGCTGCGGCTGGAACCCGGCCGCTACGAAGTGCCCTACTGGCAAGTGACCGTGGATTATCCTAAAGGCACGCACGTTTCGACGGTTACATTGACTTCACTCGCAACGCCCGTCATCACCACCGGCCTGCACCTGATCACGACCACGTATCAGATGGACTGCGAAGGTTGCGCGGAACTGCCGCCGCCGCCGTTGATGGATACGGCCAGTTGGGTGCCGCCGCTCGATCCGAAGTATGAATGGTCCATCGATGTCAACGCCGATGGCAGCACGACGTTGTTCCTGAAAGTCTATCCGTTCTTCTACAACGCCGCCTCCACCGATGTGCAGTTCTATCCCGACTTCACGTTCAACATCGACACGTATGCCGTGCCGATCAGCATTGTGGCGTTGAGCACCGACGCCACCACGTACCCGCTCAACGGGAGTGGCCGCATCGAATTGCTGTTGCAGAACACGGGCGCGCAGGCCGATACTTTCATCGACGCGGCCATCGTGCAGCCGGCCTCCGGCGAGGTGGTCAGCGGTCTGCTGCTAAAGTCCGTCCACGCGCTCAGCGGCACGGCCAGCATCGAACTGCCCTTCGACGGCACAGGCATCGCGGCGGGCCAGTATGCCCTGCGCGTGCGCGTACTCGATGGTGAAGGCCGCATCATGGACTCTGCGATGGCCGACGTGACGCTGGGGATTCAATCGGGTGCGGTAACATCGCTCGATGCGCCCACCTTCTTCAAGCCCGGTAACTTGATCGACACAACACTTGTTTTCAGCAACACGGGTGATGTCGTGATCAACGGTGTGGCGTACATCGAGGTGTATCCGATGGGCAGCGTCACACGCACAGCGATCTTCACGCAGACGATCAACGCCCTGCAACCCGCGCAGTCCATCACCTTCGCGCCGAGTTGGAACACGACTGGCGTGGCCGCTGGGGACTATCGCTTGATCGGGTACGTGAAGTACGCGGAGAATCTCACGTCCAACGCCAAGGAAGTCGCGCTCAGCACGACGGCCAAGGTGTATCTGCCGTTGGTTCTGCGCTAAACGCCCGCCCGCACCTGACAGCCGGTTCAAGCATAAGCGGCGGCGCGATTTTGGAGGCATATCCGGCTTGAGGGTTGCGGGTTCAACTGAGCAGTGCGGAGACGGTCACCCAACGAGCGGTGGCCGTCTCTGTTTGTCGGGCTGTTACCTTTGGCCGTCCGTCGCATTTAACACACCGTATTCACCCAGAAGTCTATTCACAGCCACACACTTGGAGATCGCACTCTTATGAACCTGGATCATCAGCCTGAACATAGTCACGACCGCCGGTTTCAGGGCGGCCCCGATCGCTTACGCGCGGCTGAGCGAGTCGCACTGCTTGAAGTGGAGCGAGTGGCCGCGGTGAGTCTGGAAGGTCTGACTGCGAGCAATATGCTGGATGTGGGGACGGGCACCGGGCTGTTTGCGGAAGCCTTTGCCGTGTTGGGTCTGGCGGTTGCGGGCATCGATGTCAATGCCGAACTGTTGGCGGTCGCGCGGCAGCACGTGCCGACCGCACAACTGGAAGAAGCCCCGATGGAGCAGCTGCCCTATCCCGCTCGATCTTTTGACCTGACATTTATGGGGCTGGTCTTGCACGAAGCCGACAATGCGGTGCAGGCCCTGCAAGAAGCTCGCCGTGTGACACGGCAGCGCGTGGTTGTCCTGGAATGGCCGTATCGCGAAGAGACCAAAGGGCCGCCGCTGGCCCATCGGTTGCAGGCTGAAACGATCGAGGCGTTTGCGGCTCAGGCCGGTTATCGGGCCGTGGAATTGATCCACCTTCAGAACATGGATCTGTATCGACTGGCGGTTTGACGCGGACACTAAAACAGGTTGTCACATTCTGGCGCGGGCTGCATCTAAGAAATTGAACGCAGCCATTGACTCAAATTCACCGCAGGAGCACAGGCATGTCTCTTCTCAATGCTGAAATTCAAGATCAGGTTCGTCAAGCCCTGGCCGCTATGACCGATCCGGTCAAAGTGGTGCTGTTCACGCAAAGCGAGGGCGGCGCAGTGGACTGCGACTATTGCCCGGAAGCGCGGCAACTCATTGAAGAAGTCGCGGCTTTATCCGATCGGATCACGCTGGACGTGCGCGATTTCGCAGCCGAGGCCGCGTTGGCGGAGCAGTATCACATCGACAAGATTCCGGCGCTGGCGATTCTGGCCGATGGTCCCGCGCCGAAAGACTACGGTATTCGCTTATACGGTGTGCCCTCCGGCTATGAATTCAGCACGTTGATCGAAGACCTGTTGATGGTCAGCCGGCGCGAGACGGGCCTCAACGCCAAGACGCTCGACGAATTGAAGCGCCTTACGCAGCCCGTTCACATTCAAGTCTATGTAACGCCCACCTGCCCGTATTGTCCGCGCGCCGTGGTGCTGGCGCATCGACTGGCAATGGCCAGCGATTTGATCACCGCCGACATGGTGGAAGCCAACGAGTTTCCGAACTTGTCGAGCAAATATCAAGTTTATGGTGTGCCGCGCACCGTGATTGACGATGTGATTCATGTGGAAGGCGCAGTGCCTGAAACCGCTCTGGTTAACGAATTGTTGAAGGTGCTGAACGTCGATGAAATGCAGCGCTTGCGCACCGAGTGGGAAACAACGCTGAATTAAGCGCGGGGAATTCACGAGTGAGGTCAAGATGATCGCCACCAAAACCACGGCGCGTGAAGCGCGCAAACAGCAGCAACGCGCCGAGCGCCGCAAAGCGCAGGTGCAATCGGTCGCCGTGATCGGCGGCTTGATCGCCATCATCGGCTTGGTGTTGGCCTTGTCCTTCTCCGCCCCCACTGTAAGTGTCGGGCGGGCCGTCATCGGCAAACCCATTTCCGATTTTTCATTGACCGACATCAACGGCGTCACGCACAAGATCAGCGACTACAAGGGCCGCCCGGTCTTGATCAATGCGTGGGCCACGTGGTGTCCGCCCTGCCGCGCCGAAATGCCCGACCTGCATGCCTTTTACTTGAAGCATCAGGCGGAAGGTTTTGAAATGCTCGCCATCAACTCAGGCGAATCACAGTCGGTCGTGGCGAGTTTTATCCAGCAGATGGGCTTCACCTTCCCGGCGTTGGTCGATCAGAATAAAGCCGTGCTCAACGGTTTGGGCATCGACGGCTTACCCACGTCGATTCTGGTGGGCCGCGACGGCACGGTCAAATACATTCATGTCGGCGGTTTGACGCCGGAGATGATCAATACCCAACTCGCGGCGTTGATCACACAGTAACCTCTAACAGACATCTTCCTCCTCGCGCATGGGGTCCGATCAATGTTAGGCGCATTGATCGGACCCTGTGGCATTTCATATGCCATGGCTATTCGCACGTTTTCAGCCGCTGGACGAAAGTCCAGCGGGAGCGGTGGCGTAAGTCAAAGTGGAATTCACTATAGTTCCAACGCGACTCAGGGGCGTTGATTGCGGTCGCTTGATGGCGCTGTAACCTTTTACGCCGCGCGGCATCTAAAGAAAAATCATCCGCAAAAGGAATCCTATCGTGAGTTTCTTCAGCAAATTATTCGGCCCGCCCCTGCCGGCTATCGACGCCGCGACCTTACAGGCTAAACTGAATGAGAAACCCAAGCCGTTGGTGCTGGACGTGCGAGAGCCGTCTGAATATGCGGCGGGTCACATCGCGGGCAGCACCCTGCTGCCGCTGCATCAATTGTCCAGTCGCATGAGTGAACTGCCCAAAGAGCGCGAGATTGTGTGCGTGTGTGCCTCGGGCAGTCGCAGCAGTTCGGCCGCGCGCCAGTTGACCGGCGCAGGCTATACCGTGCTCAATCTAAGCGGCGGCATGGGCCGCTGGCTGCAAGCCGGATTGCCCGTCAAGAAGGGCGCGAGCAAGTAGCCGAGGTGTAATAAAAAAACCGAGCGCGCTGGACAATCATTGATTGTCCAGCGCGCTCGATTGTTGTATGCAAGAGGTCGATTGGCTACGGGTGAATGATCTTCGCGCCCGCCGTAATCCGATCGGCTGTCCACACGCCGCCGGCTAACTTGCCCTGCGCGCTCACGTTTTGGCCCACTTGCAGATCGGCCAGCGTGATGACCACCGTGCCGGTCGGGGTCGTGAGCAGGAAGCGCGTGGCCGTCGTGGTTTGCAGCGCCACGTTCTGGCCGACGAAGGGCTTGGCGACCGGATTGCCGCTCACCACCTTCACCGTCACCACATTGCCC